>JBPCVD010000761.1:0-53160 GCA_051010815.1 Rubripirellula sp. | reverse complement strand
GTTGTTCTCCTTGAACCATCGGACGCGCAAAAGCTTATCAAGGGCTGGGATCGGTGGTCGGATTTCATCGGACTTGCTCTCCGACCCGGAAAGATTGTTGTCGGCGATTCTGTTTTGGAATCTGCTGATCAACATGACGTACTTTGCGATTGCGGCGATCGTTGGATCGAGACTGGATGACAATGAATCCTTCGGTCCGTCTGCGGCGATTGCGTTTACGGTGTTGAGCCTGCTCACGATCATCTTCTTCAGCGAGATGTTGCCAAAGAGCGTTGCTGTGATGGCTCCGGTCCGCATCTCTGTGTTGGTCGGACCCCCGCTTTCGCTTGCGGTCGGAGTCGTCGGACCTGTCTTGCCGGTTGTCAACGTTACCAATCTCGCGGTCAGTCGGCTCATTTGGCCCACGTTCAAGCCAGAACCCGAAATCGATCTCGCGGACATCGAGCGGGCGATCGAACTCGGTACCGACGACGCAGCGTTGCTGCAGAGAGAGCGGGTGGCGCTGCGAGGATTGGTGGAGATCGCTGAGACCAGAGTTAGCGAGTTGATGCGGCCGAGAAACAAATTATGGACATGCGTTGATCCACCAGATCGCAGTATCGTCGAGAGTGGCGTACTGCCGAGCGGCTATTTGATGGTGACCGATGCGGCGGGAGAAATGATCATCAAGGCGGTACCGGTGCGTATGCTTCGCCCTAGTCAACTTGATGACTTGCACGCCAGCTGCGAGCCGGTGATATGTGTTCCATGGTCGGCTCCCGTATCGCAGGTGCTTGATCGTTTGAACGAAGAACAGCGATCGGTAGCTGCGGTTGTAAACGAATTCGGTGAGTTGGTTGGGGCGGTTTCGATTGACGGAATCATGCGTCGTGTCTTGGCACCACGGCACCAGGAGGATCTGTTCGGCGAGGCGGTGATTCAAGAAGTCGCGACGGAACATTATCGGGTTTCGGGATCGGTGAGTGTCAGGGAATTGTCGAAGCGACTGGGCGCGGAGACGCCTGGGGAGGCGATCACGACCGTCGCGGGCCTCATTCAACGACAAAACGAGCGACTGCCACGCACGGGTGATCAAGCGACCCTTGGTGACTACGTGTTGACCGTGTTGGATTCCGAAGAGGACGGAATCTGGATTGATGTCGTGAAGGATGAATCCGAGTCGGAGGCGGTCAATTGATTTTGGCGAGCATCCTATTCGCGATCGGGCTAATGCTTAGCGCGTTCTTCAGTGGTAGCGAGACGGGTTTGTATCGCGTTTCGCGGACTCGACTCGTGCTGGATGGTTTGAGCGGTTCGCGGTCGGCCCGTGGGATCGTGTGGCTGTTGAATCATCCCACGATTTTCGTCGCCACCACCTTGGTGGGGAATAATCTTGCCAACTACCTAACCAGTCTCGCAATCGTGATGGGAGTCGCAACCTTCTTTGGTTCCGGTTCAACCGCGGAGTTGCTCGGCCCAATGTGCCTGACTCCCATCGTGTTTGTGTTTGGGGAACTTCTTCCCAAGTATCTCTTCTACCATGCGCCCTATCGATTGATTCACGCGACGCGGCCGATACTGTTGGCGGCAACCGTAATATTTGCGCCGATCTCATTGATTCTGAGCTTGCTCGGCAGGGCCTTGCAGCGAATTACCAGGCAGACGCCGTTTCAACTTCGGCTAGCGATGGCGCGGGGCGAACTGGATCAGGTTCTTCGGCACGGCCATGAGGCTGGGATCTTGGCGGCGGGACAACGCTCTCTAGCTCAGC
Organism: Rubripirellula sp.; assembly: GCA_051010815.1. Taxonomy (GTDB): domain Bacteria; phylum Planctomycetota; class Planctomycetia; order Pirellulales; family Pirellulaceae; genus Rubripirellula. The sequence goes on along the minus strand of JBPCVD010000761.1, from coordinate 51,410 downwards.
AGCTATTTGAGGTTGGAAACCAGCCGGCAGTTTCTTTTGGTGTTCCCGTCGACAGATTTGCCTTCGTTTCCGCACCGGTTGACGCGGAGAAGGCTCGTAACGGTGCTCGCCGACACAATCATCCCATGGTGTTGGTCAAGCGAAACGAACGAATCGTAGGCTTCCTATGGTATGCCGACTTGTGCAGTGCGGAACCAAGTCTAGAGCTGCAACCTGTGATCCGTTGTCGTGTAGAGGATCGGCATCTTCAGGTCCTGCTACGGATGTATGACGCCGTCAGTGAGGTAGCGGTGTTGTTTGATGATAACGGCAACGTGCGAAATATCGTCACTCGTCGTCAGTTGATTCACCCGCTTATCAAGTAGCGTCTTTGGTGAAGCCGAGTTCTGCGATCACAACCAATAATTCATCGCAGGTAAGGTATCGACGATGGTTCTCGATCTTGTAGCGATCGATCGCAAGAGCGAGTTCACGCCCATCGTCCGAGAGTTCGGCGTGAGAGCTGCCGAATTGGCGACGTTCAGCTTGTGTCGTGACGTCTCCGTCGCTGCCCCGACGTTCAACGAATCCAACTCGCTCCAGTTCTGGTGCGGAAGTCGATCTGACCGGGTATGCGGAGGTCGAGTGGCTCGGTGCGTTTTGCAGCGACATTAAAGGCTCTCAATTGAAACGCGGGTTGCAAAGACAATTGCGGATTCGCCCAGAGTGAGCATCCGAAGAAAACCTAGCCCAGAAAGACTGTGCGGGTCGAGTGTCCGTGATGAAATCCCCGAACTCTCTTAGCCGGCGTCGGTTTAGTGATTACCGCTAGGAATACTAAAACGAAAGGTAAAGTCGCTGACCACACCGGAGTTTTCGTTACGATCCGTACAACACATCGTTTTGATTAGCGACGCTGTGGTACGCCAGGAGTTTCAGTTGGCTCTTTCGCCAATCTTTGCTCGTGATCGTCCAGCTGTTCCATCCACCTGCCGTCGCGGACCAGGTCGGGATCGATCTGATGGGCGACTTCCAAGGAAGCACGAGCTTGCGGAATGTTGCCGGTCTGCATTTCCAATGATGCCAATTCCAAGTGGGCCGTCGCATCGGCATCAGGTTTGATTGAGGCGCGCGCAAAACATCGCCGCGCTTCTTCGAAGCGTTCGTGATTCCTCATCGCGATTCCCCGCAACACGTCAACGCGCGCCGGTGCGGCATCCGTGCCGACACTGTCTTGCAAACGATCCAGGGTTGCCAGCAGCCGGTCGTACTCGAGATTCAGGTGATAGATCTCTGCGGCTTGCAACTGAACTTGGGGGTAATCGGGCTGCAACGCGAGTGCTCGGTGGTAAGCTGCCAGCGCTTCGTCGTCTTTGCCCGCAGCTTTCAGGTAATTGCCACGCAACGCCCAGGCCTGAGCTGAATCACGCTCTGTCTCGAGCGCCCATAGACTGTGTGACTCAGCCTCTTGAAGTCTTCCGATCTGCAGATACATGTGTCCCAGGCGTTGGACCATTTTGGGATCACCCGCACTCAGGCGGACTGCCTGTTCCATCTGCTCGATCGCAAGCTCGGTTTCCTGACGCTTCCAGTAAGACTCCGCCAGGCCCCAATGGGCACGATCGTCAGCCGTCGAGACCTCCAGCGCGTCGGTGAACAGCGTTTCGGCGATTTCCCACTGGCCGTCGTGCATCGCCTGGAATCCTTGTCCAGAGAGACGCCGCGCGGCGATCGACTGCCTGCCCTCACCGAAGTGCCGAATGGCGCGACATCCGCTGTTGGAGATCGTAATCAACCCCAGCAATCCGCACAGAATTCGTGTTACCTTCGGCTTCATCATTCGGCCCATCGGGACGGCTCAAACGATTCAGGTACCAAAAACGCGTGACATAAAGCAATGCGACTCACAGGTGGCGGAGCGGACGGCTGGGATTGGGGAGCAATCTAGTGCATCATTTAGTGCCCGCTTCCTAAACCGAGACTCTCTCATGCCCTCTACCTTCGAATCCTTTGGCGTCAAATTCCTCTACCCGGACAATTGGAAGACGATTGACCGGGATGAGGATGAAGGCGGTGATGGGGTGACGCTGGAGCTTCCCAGCGGTGGCTTCTTCACGTTGGAGAAGGAACTCCAGGGCCAAATCGCCGAGGAGATCATCGAGGATGTCGCCGATTCGATTTCCGAAGACTATGACGAAGTGGAACGCGAGGATGCACAGCTCGAGGGAGCGACCGCTGGCGAACGGTGCGTCAACTTTCGCTTTTACTACCTGGATCTAATGATCGTCTCACGTCTCGTCATCACATCGGCGCAAGGCATCCCTGTGGTTATTCAGATGCAGGCCGAGAGTCGCGATTTTGACGAAAACGAACTCGTATTCGCCGCGATCTTGAAACAGATTCGAGGTTGAAGTCTGAGCGTGTCAAACGAGATCTTGCTTACGCTTTTTCCGCTTGCTCTTCGCGCAATCGCGACAGACACCTTGAATGATCATGCGGTGACCGCTGACGCGAAAGCCTTTCTCGAGGGCAACTTTGTCACGCAATTTCACTAATTCGTCACTCTGAAACTCAACCAGTTTTCGGCAACGCGTGCAGTAAAGGTGGTCGTGTTGCGGGTAGCCGTAGTCGAGTTCGTAAACGGTTCGCCCATCGAGCTGGAAGCTTTTAAGCAGGCCCGCATCGACAAATTCTCGGAGCGTCCGATAGACGGTAGCGGAGCTGACATAGTTTTTTTCGCCTCGACGAGGCAACCGATCGATTAGCTCGTCAGCGTCGAAATGGTCGTGCTCCTGGAATACAGCCTCAATCAGGAACTTTCGCTGGTTCGTCTGCCGAAGACCACGGGTCTGAAGGTACTCCTCAAATCGCTCTTGAGGAGACGACGAGACGTTGAGCGGTTCCAGTGAATCGGCAGTCGACACAGCTAAGCTAGAAAAGAGGGTGGATCGAACGGCAGCACATACCCAAGATGCCGCAGGTGGCCAAAAAGCACCAGCCTACGACACAGATATTCTATCCCGCTGTCGAATTCCACGTCTCAAAAACGTGGAATCGCCTAAAACTCGGGCTAAGCGAACTGGTCGAGTAGCCGATCGAGTGCTGCATCGAGCTTCTCGGGCGTTTCATAGCTCCCGTCTGCGATCTGACGGCGCAGTTCAGCGACGCGATCAATTCGAATCTCGCCGCCGCCGGCGATGTGAGATGTCGAATCGAGCCGATTGACGCCCGTGGTGGCACTGGAAAGGTCGAGTTGGTCGACCGGAGCCGAATTAGGCTTGGAAGCCGAATCAGCGGGTTTTTGGGGCTGCGCACGTTGGGCAGCCGCATTGGGTTGCGTCGTCGAAACCCGGAAAGGGCCGTAAATTTGCATGGTCGAATTGCTCCCGTGTGGGACTGGAACTTCCACCGAATCGATCACGCCAACAATGTGACGAAATCCTGTCGAGTCGAATGGATGCGAAAGCGCGTAATGACCGGGCCAGCGACATCAAACCCTCCTGGCATGATGAAGGTATTGGCCGTTTCCGCATCGGTCGTCAGCGCCGCGATCCTTGTCCCAGGAAGCAATCCGTAAGCGAAGAGAGACTTTTCAGCGCAAAGCGGGCGGAAACATTGGGATGTATCGACCGCTTCGTACTGACGCCTTCAGCCATTCCCGCAAAAAGCTCACTGAGAACAGGGACAATGGGAAAGTAGCAGAGGCGTGAAACAACCATCAAGAGCAAAGTTCGTGTTGGAAAACACGAGATTTAGATCTTTCCGCGGAATCTCCGCGTGCTACCAAAGTCTTAGAACGCTAACCAGATTGTGATGCTGGTCAGTCCATAAAGGCGCGTTGGCGAGTTCAGATTTGCTAGCAGTCTGAGCCCCGGCAAGTTCGACTTCGCTCCAGAGCGAGCAGTCCGCAGCGGCGATGAGCATCCAAGTCGAGTGCTGCGTACCCTCGTCGTCTCGACCGCTACTTCGCACGACGCGAGAATCCAAACCGGCGTCTTGGCTGAGGCGGTGTACGAGGGGGACGAGATCAAGGTGGTTGTTGGAAACGTGAATTGCAAGCAGCCCATCGGACTGAAGACGCTGTTGATAGAGCTGGATCGCCTCTCGTGTCAAAAGATGCGCGGGTATCGCGTCACTGCTGAAGGCATCGAGGACGAGTAGATCAAAGCGTGCGTTCTGCATGCGTTCCAGGACGAGGCGACCGTCGCCAAGGTGCGTTTGCACGGTCGCGTCACTTCCGGAGAGAAAGGTAAAGTGCTGATTCGCGATCTCGACCACGGCTGGATTGATCTCGATCATGTCGAATCGATCCTGCTCGCGCCCGTAGGTTGCCAAAACGCCGCAACCTAGACCGACGACACCAATTCGCAAATTCGCTTTCTCGGTCTGCATGGCTGCGATCGCGAGCCCGACCCCGCTTTCGCGACCGTAGTAGGTCGTCGGTTCGTTCCGTCGCTCACCATCGAGCTGCATGCCATGAATCGTGCTGCCATGGACGAGTCGAAGTCCGCGATGGTCACGTAGCACTTGTAAGACGCCAAAGAAGTTTCGTTCCGATGCGATCGTTTCGTCTTGGGGCGCGAAAGCCATGGCAAAGAGTGGTGCGACCATCAATCCCATGGTGGCGTAACGCAATCGGTAGGCCGAGGTCCAATCATATGCCGCTCGGTTCCAGTCTCTTGACGCGAAGAACATCGTGAATGCGAAAGCGGTCACCAACGCCAGCGAAAACGGCAATTCAACATTGGTGCTTAGCAACATCGGGCATGCAATTGCGACGATGATGCCGCCCACGGCGCCACCGGCAGACAGCAGCATGTAGTACTGCGTTAACTTGGAAGAGTCAGGTTTTAGCCTCGCGACCTCACCGTGACATAGCAAACATACGCCCAGCAACATCATCATGTAGCTCAATGCTTCGGCGATAAGCTGCATCGATCCCGGTAGAAGATGCTTCGCCTGAATCATGAGAATTGCGACTAGCGTCCCGGCAGCGATCCACTTTGGTTTGTACCACTGCGGTGAGTCAAAGCAGATGATAAAGCTGAGGAGGTAAAGGCTTAAAGGCAACACCCACAGGAAGGGAATGACTGCGACGTCCTGACAAACATGATTGGTAACCACGAGCAGAACGGTTGAGGCAACGGCAGGCAACGCTATCCAAATGAATCGAAGATTCCAGCTTGCCTTGCTTGGAGCCGACGCGTGTTCGTTCAAGGTTTGCTTTGACGCAGAAGAGGCTTTACTGGTGAGAGACGGCGTGCGGAAAAGGCCGATGGCAACAGCGCCCTGAACCAACACAAAGAGGCAGAACAGAAGGGACCAGACCATCGATTGATGGCTAACCGACAAGATTGGCTCCACCAGGAACGGATAGCTCAGCAAGGCGACAAGAGATCCGGCATTGGACAACGCGTAGAGCCGATAGACACGTTCTGACCCGTCACGATAGCTGAGCCAAGCCTGCACGAGTGGTCCCGTGCTCGAAAGCACGAAATACGGCAGGCCGACGTGGGCGGCCAGCATCCACAGCAAATGGAGCGTTGGGGACTCGAGTCCTGTAGGTTTCCAGGCGTCGGAGGGCTCGATCGGAAGTGCCATCGCAGCCAGGCTTAGCAGCACCAAGTGAATGCATGCTTGAAAAAACGGACGAAAACAGGTGCGGAGAATGTGTGCGTATAGGTAACCGCCGAACAGCAGCAGCTGAAAGAACAGCATGCAGGTCGTCCACACGGCCGGCGTTCCGCCAAACCAAGGCAATACGCACTTGCTGATCACCGGTTGGACTTGAAACACCAGAAAAGCCCCCAGCAGCGTTGTCGCAGCGAACCAGAACATGGATCCGCGGGTCACCGAAGCGGATGTTCGGTCGGCGCTTGACGATAATTCTGGTTGTGTGGCCATCTGGGTTCCTCTCAATGTGTAGACACCGATGAAACCTAGGTCATGGTTTACGCTACCGACCTGCTGCAAACCTCTCGTCATTAGAAGGTGTTGAGTTCGTACTTCCAGCTGAGAATCAACACGGACAGCGCGTAGAAACCGCTGAAACCGAGAAGGGTCATCGCCAGTTCAACCGCAAGGCCACCGAGCCCCCGTGACGTTAGGCGACGTCCAGCCAGTAAGAAAGGAATCCCTCCCATCAGTCCACACAGGAATACCCATTCCGTGACCAAACTCAGACGGCGACAAACCCAAAGATAGAGCATGCACACCACCAAGAAGCCGACGGCCAACACGCGGTCCCGCCAGAGATCGCGGCGGCTTCGCATACCTAGATGACGAGGTTTGGCGTGGTACAAGGTGGTCTGACACGCGATGAACAGGCAGACAGGCCAAGTGAATACGAAATCGTTGGTCAGCATGCTCACGACGGAACCGGTGACCAAGCCAAGCGAAAATGTCAGTCCCCAATAGATGAGGCGGATTGATTCCGGCCTACGCCACAACCGAAATGCCCCTGCGAATCCCGCACTCAGGATCGCCGCTCCCAGCAAAATTGCAATCGACACGGCATACCAAGTCCACAACCAACGTTGAGTCGGCGGATCCATGGCATACTCCGGCTCAACCCCGAGCAACCTCGAAAAGTCACGTGGTCTTCCTCGAGGAACGTCAGCGATACGTGATACGTCGCGAGTCCGATCCAGCAGGTCAGGATCACCGATGTAGATGCAAACGGCCCGCGAATGGTTGCGGAGGAATACTCGTCCACGATCCATCGCCGGTGCCGTCCAGCTGATTTCGCCCGGCAAAGCCGGTGCGCGGCCAAGTTCTAAGTACTGCTGAGCATCGGCCCTGGCAAGAATGAGGTCGCCGAGATCGTTGAAGAGAATGAGCTTTCCATCGACAGCGAGAAGACTCGCATGACCAATGGTCTGCGATTTTGCGTTCTCTTCGTAACTGGTGCTTCGCCGCTCGCGTGGATCACCATTGATCCACTTTGTATCGCCGGTGAGAAATTCGACGCATTTAAAGCTGCCGCGCGAGGGGCGGTGAGCCTTGGTTTGGGCTTCCGCAAGATCGAAGCCGAACAGATGACCATCGACTGCCACACTGGATGAGACATCGTTGGACATCGTGGTCGATTGCCAAACTCTTTGCAGCGATGGGGAGTCGCCACCCAAAAGCCGGAATAATTGCGATCCCGATTGAAACGGCGCGGAACACCATAGATGCTCGCCATCAAAAATTGGCCATGCGGAGTGTTCGTCGTACCCGCGCGAGAGGACTGTGTTCCACAAGGCCTCTCCCGTTTCAATGTCAAAACTCACGAGTTCGTGTTCGAGATAGCCAATGACTTGGCGTCTGCCATCAACCTCGATTGGGAAGGCGGGAGTGTAGCTAGCTGATGCAGATCCAGAGGTCCAAAGAACGTCGCCGTTTTCCGCATTCAATGCCACCATGCTGGCCTCTGTTCCACCGACCGGCATCAAAACCTTGCCGTCAACAACAGTGGGTGAGCAGGCGTAACCGAAACCTGTACCTTTCCCATCGAATTCCTGTTTCAATTCTCTCCGCCACTTCAGTCGACCTGTTCCATCGAGACAACCGACGTCGCCAGCGGGTGTTGCGAAAAAGATATGATTCGCTGCGATCGTGGGTGTGCTACGCGGGCCGGGGTAGAGTCCCGTCGCTTCGAATGGCCAGTCGTAGCGATAGCTCCAAAGCGTTTCACCGGTGTTCGCGTTTAGACAGAGGACGTATTGTCCGGCAAGCGACTGGTATTGCGTGTAAGCGCGATCGTCCTGAACCACGAACGAGGAGTAGCCCTGTCCAAGCTCCTTGATCCACAATACGGGCGGACCGTCAGCAGGCCATTCATCGGCGATGTGAATTTCTGGCGATTTTCCATCGTACTTCGGCCCACGAACATTCGGCCACCCGATGTCGTGACTTCCGCTAGGCAGAAACGCATTGTCGTGAGCTCTCGCGACCGTTGTAGTCGAACCAATGAAACTCGAGACGACGATCACACAACCACGAACCCAAGAAGGGCAGCTGGAAGCTGTGATTGCATGGCGGCTGGGTTTTGCAGATGAGAATTCCACGCATGCCAACATAACGGATCGAAGCGCGGATCCGATCTTTAGCGCGACAGCCATGTTGTTAGAATATCGCTCCCCAAGAGTCACGCGATAGGAAAGTTTGTTGTCGATTTCTCCCCCACGCGACGAAGCATCTGTCGCAGTCCGACAGCGTCTTTATGTCGATGCGTCGCGGGCGGCTGTATGGGGACTCAGCGTCAATGTTGTGCTCGTGGCCGCAAAGTTGACGGGCGGAATTATGACGGGATCTGCCGCTTTGATCGCCGATGCAGTGAACTCGATCGGTGATGTGGCAAGCGCTTTGGCGGTTCGCGGTGCGCTCGGCATGGCGCAAGTTGAGGAGGACGAGGACCACCCCTATGGGCACACCAAGGCTGAGTCGATCGCCGGGCTTTGCGTCTCCCTGCTGGTCGCATTCAGTGCCGGACTGTTGGCGATGGAGACCATCAAACGCTTCGGCGTCGAAATGCAAGTTCCCAGTGCGATCGCCGGTGTGATTGCCGGAGTTTGTGGAATCGTCAAGGAATGCATTTATCGATACACCGTGCGAGTCGCGAAACGACTCGATTCATCCTCGCTGAATGCGGTCGCGTGGGATCATCGCAGCGACGCTCTTGGCTCAGGACTTGTCGCGGTTTCCTTGCTTGCAGCGCCCCATCTCGGGGATTGGGGGCGATTCGTCGATCCGATCGCAGCACTGTGTATCTGTTCTGCGCTAGTCTACACGGGACTGAAGATTTTTCTCACCACGGCTGGGGAGCTCATGGACCAGCAAGCTGGTGACGAAATCGTCAAGGAAGTTCGTGTGATCTCGGAGGCGGTCGAGGGCGTGGAGGAAGTCGAGAAGCTTCGAGTCAGGAAGAGTGGTCTCGAGTACTTCATCGAGATTCATGTTCAGGTGGATGGAACCATGACCGTGGATCATGGTCACCGGATTGGGCACGCAGTGAAGGACCGGTTGCTCGTTCAGATGCCCCGAGTTCGGGACGTGCACGTACATATCGAACCGTTCATCGCGCCGCGTCACGACGAGACTGCGGAAGTTTCCTAAGTGGCGTTGGCCATCTCGGCCAATTGTACGGTTGCCCTGCCCTGCTCTTTTTCCAGATAAGCGCGGCCAAATTTGACGTTCACGTGGTCCCAAGGAAGTTTGTCCATTAATTCGTACTTCTCATGAACCTGTTCTTCGACGTTGATGTCCGCATCTTCGATCGCGTCCCACCAGCGCTGAGCATCCAGGAATTCCCGCCAACCGTCCATTCTGGCACCGCGCTCCCAAGCCAAACGGATTGCTTTGCCAGTACGACGATCACCGCGACTGAGCACGCCTTCCAGCAGGCTAGTCTCGATGTCATGGCACTTGATATTGACGCTACGGATGCGCCGTCGACTCCAGAGATACTTGTGCGCCCACTGGAAGTACTCGCGCCTCTGCATTCCGTTCCACTGATAAGGCGTGTGTGCTTTAGGAACAAAGTTTGAGACGCTGGCAGTGACTCGCGCGTAGCGACCGTTGACCTCTTTCCCTACCGTCGCAATCTTCTCCGCCAAGTCGACGATACCGTCCAGATCGACTGGGCGTTCACCCGGAAGTCCACACATAAAATAGAGTTTGATGCTGTCGAATCCGTTTTGGAATGCGACGCGGCAACCCTCGATCAGATCGCTGTTCTTGATCTTCTTGCGAATCTGCTCACGCATGTCATCGCGCGCGACCTCGGGGGCCAATGTCATGCTTCGTCTTCGATCACTTCCGAGCAAGATTGGCAGCGTCCGGAGTTGCTCGTTGACACGTAGGCTTGGAACACTGATGTTCACACCCAGAGGCTTGAACACTTCATGAAGTTTGAGAACGAGCGGCTCAAAATGCGGGTAGTCGCTACTCGAAAGTGACAAGATGCTGATTTCGTTGTACCCCGTATTGAGATAGCTCTCCAAAGCGCCATCGACAATCGTGTCGACTTCGCGAACGCGCAGAGGACGCTTGATCACTGTGCTTTGGCAGAAGCGGCAAAGATGGGGACAACCACGCATGATCTCCACCGCAATTCGATCATGCACGCACTCGATGTAAGGGACAATCGGCTTGGTCGGCAGCGGGATGCCATCGAGGTCGCTGATGACGCTGGGCGCGATCGTTTCCGGAACGTCGTCGCGGGTCCGATTGAGCGTAGCGATTCGCCCACTTCCGTATTCGGGTTGGTAGAATCGAGGGACGTACGCGTAGTCGAGTTTTTGGGCGATGATTGCTAAAGCATTCTCGCGTTCTTTCTTGCCCTCTTCGCCAACGGCAAAGGATCCATCTTGCTTCCGACTCTCGTTCTTCAGCTTCATCCACAAGTCGCAGATGACCGGCAAGGCCGGTTCGCCATCCCCTGTGAGCATGACATCGAAGTAGTCAGCCATCGGTTCAGGGTTCTGACAACAGGGACCGCCGGCAACCACTAGCGGATCTGCCATCGTCCGGTCCTTCGCCTCCAGCGGGATTCCACCCAGGTGGATCATGGTCAGAACGTTGGGCGAGCTGATTTCGTATTGCAATGACACTCCGAGGACGTCGAACTCCGAGAGTGCGGTGAACGTCTCCAAGCTATAGAGCGGTATGTCATGTTTCTGAAGCAGTTCCTCCATGTCTGGCCAAGGCGAGAACACGCGCTCGGCGCACCAGTCATCGCGGCGGTTCATCAGGGAGTAGAGAACCTGCAGCCCATGGTGGCTCATTCCGATCGTGTAAGCGTCCGGGAAGCCCAAGCAGAGCTTCCCCGAAACTTCCGCGTGATTCTTGACAACAATGTTGCGTTCTCCGCCGACGTATTGCGCCGGCGTTTGAACATGCGGCCAGACGCGGGATTCAAGCAAACGACGTCTTTCGAGATTGATCATGGAGGAAACGCTGAAGCAGGTGGACCTAGAAGGCGACGCACACGAGGAATTCGGTGCGTCGTGGGCGGGCATTGGATTGTCTGAGACGCTAAAGTGTGTCTGACAAGTGACCATTCACGCAAGGGAAACCATCCCTGGAAAGAGAATTGAGCTGTGAGCGAGTTTGAAACGGTCGGAAAAGTCTCCGAATTTGAGGATGGCCAGGGGCGAGCTGTCCCTGTTGATGGTCGGATGGTCGCCGTATTCCGCACTGGCGAAGAGTGGTTCGCGATCGACGACCTGTGCCCTCACATGGGGGCTTCCTTGGCCGAGGGGTATGTCGAGGACCAAACGGTGACATGTCCCTGGCACGCTTGGCGTTTCTGCATTCGGGACGGAAAGTGGGAGGACAACCCACGAACTCGAGTTGATTGTTTTGAAGTCAAGATTGAGGGCGATGACGTGCTTGTTCGCGAGAAAGAGACTCCTGTTGAGGACTGAGTTTTACTCTTGAGACACCGAAATCGCGCTCATGTCCTGCTCCGTTCGGAATCGTTTCAATGACGCTCGTCCGTGTCGGTGTATTCTCCGGTGTGGGAAGATTTTGCAGTCTGGGATTGTTTAGCATTTGAGCCGAGTGGTTCGCCATTCCCATCTTCTGCAGGAAGCGAAAGCAGCAGCGCGAGCGTCGACCAGGCGGTTGCCGATGCGGAGATGAACTGATCTTCCGCGTAAGGAAACGAAGACTCGAAGTACTTTTGGAATGGTTTGCTGCGAGTTTCTACCCGCCAAGAACCATCTTTCGCCTGCCGATCCAGTAGGTACGCGAGGCCACGCTCGAAAACGGTATGGTCGCTTGCGGGATGACCGCAACGGAGCAGCGCTACAAGGACGCTCGCCGTGGCGTACGCGTCACTCTCCATGTCATCCTTTTGTGCCCACCCACCATCGTCACGCTGCGAATCGACGAGCGAATCCGCCTGCGTGGCCAGCACACTTTCTTCGGCGCTCAGATAATGAAGCGATCGAAGGTGGAAGACTTTGTCCTCCGTGGTGACTGGCTTCGCCGAGTGAAGCCAAGCCGATGCCTTGGAGATGCGTTCCTCTTCTGCTGGCGTGGTGTCCCCGAAATAGTGAATCGCGCGCAAGGCCAGGTATGTCGTGGTGAAGTGGCTCGATTCAGATGGCGGTCGGTCGCTCTTGCATTTCCAGTATCCTAATTTCGAATTGACCGAAACGAGGTACTGCAAGACCGACGAGATCGTTTCGTCACGACTGCGTCCGCCCGCTTCGAGTGTCCACAGTGCATATCCCGCGGTGTCGACGCCCCCGCCCTGCCCTTTTCCGTCCAGGTAGCTCTTGCGACCACGCCGAAGATGGGCGTCCGTGTGATCGAGTTGAAGTTCCAAATTACTTTCGTCGATCGAGAATCCACGTTTCCGAGCTTCAACGAGCGCGATCACAGGCATCGCCTGACCGTGACACGTAAAACACTTTCGTTGTTCTGCCGTGGCCGCAGAGGTTGATTCCAGCAGTCTCAACGAACGTTCGATAGCGATCGAGACTCGATCGTCCGGTGCGGGCTGTGTCTCATCCCCATAGGCAACGTTCGCCATCGAAACGATCGCGGCGAGCAGTGTCGTGGTGAATCTCATCATGTCAACAACTCGGTTCGAACCGTTCACTTGTGTCAGCTTTGATTCTAACTCGACGGCTGGAATGGGATTGCCGTTGGAGAATCACCGTGGCGAAATCGTTGACAGTGCGGGTTCAATCGTCTGATGTCGGTTCAGTCGTCTGATGTCACGGGGCCGATCAGCTGAACGGCATCAATCACGACATAGCCGTTCGTATTTTGATTTGAGATGCGGACGACGATGCGTCCCGGTTCAAATTTGCTCGACATGACTGTTGCGAATCCATCCTTCTCCGGTGGGAGTTTTTGGTTGATCGTGTGCGCCCAATTACGATCCTCGGAGGAGACGGCGACGGGCACATTGGTCGCTCGATTAGGATTCGAAGTGTAGGACAGACGAATCGTGTACTGGCCAGCATTCGCGATATTGAACTCATACTCGGCGGATTGTAGGTCCTTGGCTGCGTTGCCGTCATGTCGGTAGAACGATCCCACGAAAGGACCAATTTGATGACTGACCCCATCGAATCCACGCAGCGTCGCAGCCGAATCGTCCACGACCGCGCCCTCCAAATCTTCCACCGCTAGCCCTTCAGGCGGGAGCATCGACGCATCTCGCTCAAGCACTTGGCCATCCCGAAGGAGTTGCGTTTGCAGTTTCGCATAGGGAAGTTGTTGAAGCGCGCAATCTTGCTCGATGGACTCCACGGCTGCGGTCGCAGCTGACTGCCCAAGCACCATGAAGACCGGCTCCATACGTATGGAACCGAAGGCAATGTGGGTGGCGCTCAGACAGACAGGCACCAACAAATTCGTGCACTCGTTGGATTTCGGAAGAAGCGCAGAGAACGAAATGGGATAGGGAGGAAATCCACCAACTTGCACATCACCTTCGTTGCGAACGTGTCCATCGTTATCGACGTAACGTTGGACGTTGTGTGAGTCCATCGTGTAGGCCGCCATGCCCACGGAGTCGTCGACTGTTTCCCGACCTTGGCAGTGATGCTGCGTCATCACTTCACCGCCAATCATTCGCCTCGCCTCGCGGATGTACAGCTGTTGCTGCCAGCCGTCGGCTCGGGCGAATTCGTCTTTGCATGTTCCCCAGCGATTGGTTTCAGTTCGCGTCCCCTCGGGAACGCGTTCATGGTTTGCAAGAGTCCAGAACAGTCCCTGTTGATATGTACGATGCGCCGCAACGATTTGCTCACGTTCGGCGTAGCTTGCCTCGGGATAGCGGTAGTTTTGACCGATGAAATCTGTCGAGAAGCCGGTCCGATTGTTGGTGTCGGTCTTGCGATTGGGCATTGCCGAGTTGATTGCCGGGAACCCGGTAAGCCCTGACTCAAAGTTGCGCAGCAGCAATTCATAGTTCAACGGGTTGTAGCCGGCCGGTTTCGCGAACGGTATTCGATTCTCTGGATGATCTGTAAGGCAGGATCGAAAGCAGAAGGCTTGTACACGAAGATCACCGCCACCCTCGTTGCCTGGGCCACCGGGATCAATGCCAGGTAGAAGCCCGCTGCCGGGGTTTCCTTTCTCCACGTACGGATCAACGTTGGGATAAAACTGATGGTGGATCGCGCGTTGGGCTTGTACGCCGTTCAATGTCTCGCCGTATCGGTCGTTCGGCTCGCGACCGACCGTGTAACTCACACCGGCAGTCGCCAAAAGATCGCCTTCGTACGTGCAGTCGATGAATCTTCGACCGCGGAAGACTCTTCCGCTCTCCATTCGGATCGAGCGAATTTCTGTGCCCACTTTTTCGATCGCTGATCCGAGCATTCCGGTTGCGGTGCTGCCGCTTCGGTCGAGTCGTTCTGCGAAAATGATGTCGATTTGATGCTCACGTACTAAGTCTTGCAGGACGGCCAATGCCGCCGACGGCTCGAAAGTCCACATCGAGGTTTCACCACGAAGGGTGCGTGATTGTCCCTGGCTGCGATAGGATTCAGGCGTCTGCCACTTCCAGGCCGACGGGCTTTGATAATGGGCCGCGATGCGTTGATAAAACTCTCGCGAAATCCCACCAATCGCCGATTTGTTGCCGATATCTGTCTGCCCCAGACCTCCGGTGGTCAGACCCCCAATGCGATTCGTCGGTTCGATGACAATCGGTGATCGACCCATGCGAGCGACCTGGACGGCTGCGACGATTCCCGCAGCGGTTCCGCCGTAAATCACCACGTCATGCTCCGACACGTCATCATCGGCGGGCAAAGCTGGCCCCAGCAGGACCAAGAGAGTTGCGGAGAGGATCAATCGCATCGACATAGCAACGATTCTTTGTGGCGTCATTCAGTTCGTTTGTTCTTTTCCATGGTCATGGTAGACGATGACGTCGCGGAACGCTGATGACAGACTCCTGCTAGACTTTCCTCTGAATCGATTTCTGAATTACCGTCCGACGATTTCCTTCAACCCGGACTCGCTATGCGCCGCTCGCTGATGATCATGGCTGGACTTCTTCTTCCGTGGTGTGATTACGGGGCACTCACCGCGACGGAGCCGCCGGTTCAGGTTTACATCCTTGCTGGCCAGTCGAATATGCAAGGTAAGGCGAAGGTCTCGCTGCTGGAGCACCAAATTCGCGATCCTAGAACGAAAACACGATTCGAGCACCTGCATGAGGATGGCAAATGGATCGAAAGAGATGACGTTCAGATCAAGTTCCTGGATCGTCATGGAAAACTAACCGTCGGCTATGGCAGTCCGAAGTGCATTGGGCCGGAACTAGATTTTGGATTCGTCGTCGGCGATGCATCGGAATCGCCCGTCCTGATCATCAAAACGGCATGGGGTGGCAAGAGCCTCTATCGTGACTTTCGGCCACCGAGTTCGAGTAAGCCGGACGCCTCGGTCATCGATGCGCTCCTAGAGAAGGCTCAGAAGAAGAAGCCCGATACGTCGCGTCGTGATATCGAACAAACTTTCGGCGTCTACTATCGTCTGATGATGGAGGACGTGCAGTCGACGCTAAGCGACATCGACCAATACGTCCCCGAGTACGGCGATCAGGGGTATGAGATTGCCGGATTCGCCTGGTTTCAAGGCTGGAATGACATGGTCAATGCGGAGTACACGGCGGCCTATTCTGAAAACATGGCGAACCTTATTCGCGACGTAAGAAAGGACCTCGGGGAACCGAAGATGCCTTTCGTGATCGCGGTGTTGGGAGTGGGTGGAGTGGAGGATCAAGCGACGGGAAAGGTAGCGTTCAAGGCTGCACAGTCGTCGGTTGGAGATCTACCGGAATTCGACGGAAATCTGGCGGTCATCCAGACCGACCAATTCTGGGATAAGACAGCGGAAGAGGTTTTCAAGAAGGGTTGGAAAAAACACTTGGACGAATGGCAAACCGTTGGATCCGACTATCCCTTTCACTACTTGGGGAGCCCATCCACGTATGGCGACATCGGTCGCGCGATGGCCGGAGCGCTACTCGAGCTGAATCAACAGCAGGAACGAGATTCCGAGGACGATTCTTCGCCAGCAGCAGTAGACGCCTCGAACTAGGGCTGCGCGTGCCAGTTCTCTAAACTCAAGGGTTCACCCGTTTCAATCTTGCTTGGATCGACGACGACATGTTTGATCCGTTGTCGTTTCCAGGTGTAGGTCATGTGCACCATCCCGTCGCCCGTCTGAATGATCGCGGGATAACTGAACTCAGACTTTTCTTCTTGCTCGAGGATGGCGACCTTATGCCAGGCAAGGCCGTCGTTCGAGATCGCAAGATTTAGCAATCCTCGTCGTCCCCAGCCAGTTTGGCCGGAACCGAGGTGGTTGTAGATCATCAAGTGACGACCATCCTGCAAAGTGACCACTTCAATTCCAGAATTCGGATTGGGCAAATCAATCGCCTTCATGGCTGACCAGGTCTCTCCAAGATCAGAAGAGAAACTGGTGCTAATCACACTCTCCTTGGTGCGGCAGAGAACCTGGATTCGTCCGTCCTTGTGTCGCAAGAACGTCGGTTGAATCGCGTTGAATTCTGATGCGTCATTGATTGGGCCAACCCGTTTCCATGGCTCCGATATTTTGCCACCATGCAGTCCCACTTTCTCGAAGTGGACGCGCCATCCGTCGTATTCCGTCGAGGAACCGCAAAGGAGTGACCCGTCCTCCAACAGAATGGGCTTGCATCGGACTGGGCCATCGATTCCCTCCGGCAGTCGCTTCCGTTCTCGGAATGACCTGCCGCGATCATAGCTCAGCATCATTTCCCCCCACCACGATCGAGGGTCCGGGCCGACTTTAAAGAACAGCATTGTGGGCGCATCACCAGGAGGTTGATACAGAACAGGGTTCCAGCATGGATGACGCAGACTCGCGTGTTGCACACCGTTCGCCCATTCTTTTGGCCCCGTCCATTGGTTGCCGTCGTGGTAGGAAACCCAGATTCCTACATCCTTGTCTTTTTCTCGGGTTCCGCCAAACCATGCGACGACCAGCCCACGTGAGGTTTCACAGATGGTGGAGGCATGGCATTGCGGGAACTTCGCTTTGGTGAAGACGAATTCTTCCTTCACAAAACCGGGGAAGCGAGGGGGCGACTTCGGTTCTGGCGGATGAGCTTCCAACTGCGCCGTGTCATACGCGATGCAGTCATCGTGTTTGATGTGATAGATCCGTCCATTCTCGGCGCCGACAATCAGGTCAGGTTTGCCGTCCTTGTCAAAGTCGCAAACGGCTGGGCTTGAGGTGTGACCAGCAACATTTCGTTTGGCAAGGTTTCCAATTCTCTTCAGCACGACGGTGTCATCGCGATCAACGCAGTTGCGGTACCAGGTGGCATTCTCGGAATTGACCAGCACATCAAGCCGGCCGTCGCCGTCCCAGTCAACCACCGCCAGCTTCATCCGACCAGAGCCACCGCAGGACTTGGGGTTCAATTGAAGCGGACGGTTATTTTCGTCAACAAAAATTCTGGAGGCGGGTCCAGCCTTGCGTCGTAGCGTAAGGAATCCGTGTTGGTCGAGGGCGACTAAATCAAGAGCGTCGTCACCATCAAAATCGATGGCAACCGGCGTCGTTCGCCATTGCGAAATTGCCTCGCTCGAATCTTCTCGCCACCAATACCATGGAGGAGGAAACTCGTTGTTCGTGCCCGGGAATTGCACCTGCTGCACAGAGCCATCTTGCTTGCCTTTCAGCAACCCGACGCGCGACCAAATCGAATTGAAAAGAATGTCAGGATGCGAGTCATCATCCCAGTCCGCGACAGACAATGTTGTGTATCCCCATTTGGCTTCGCATGGACCTTGGATCGATCCGTTGGGGCCGGCCATGACGCGAAACGGTTTGCGCTCGGACTTTGTGGTGCCTGTCGAGATCAGCGAGGGAGCAGACCAACGAGGAGTGCCGTTGGAGGCCATTCCCTCATTTCTGAAGAGTCCGATGTAGCCAGCTGTATTTCCACACAAGAGATCTTCGTCGCCATCCCCGTCCCAGTCGTAGGCGAAGGGGGTGGCAAGGGCACCAAACTTCAAAGTGTCAGCTTCCTGTTGGAAGTAAACCGGGGCTGCGAAAACTGGGACTCCCTCTCGCAACTTACCGGTGTGTTCGACCAGTGCAACGCGTCCATCTTCATCACCAACAATCAGATCAAAATCGCCGTCTCGATCCCAATCGATCGCGGTGGGCGTGATCATCTGCAAATCCATGACAAGCGGAGCACCGGACTCAGATTTCAAACGCCGACCGGAAGCGTAGAGGGGCTTGGACCGAGAGCCAATGTTTTGAAAGTACGTGAACCCATCCAGAAACTCGCCACAGAGGAGATCCAAATCGCCATCGCCATCAAAGTCAGCAAAGTTTGGTGACGGCCAACCATAGACGTCGATCTCGCCGCCGCCGGCCTGCACTTTTTGAGGCGTGTCGTACTTCGGCTGGTCATCGCTACCGTTGTTCTCAACCAAGTACACGTAGCCACGCAATGGGCCGTTTCTCCAGTGGCCATGGCTGTCGAACGCGTGGTCCCATCCATAATCGGTCCAGTCCCCAGCACCGATGATCAGATCCTGATCGCCATCGTCGTCGAAGTCGACGTAACGCCACATGTTTCCGCGAACTGAGTTTTCGTGGACATTTGATTTCGGATAGATCTTTACCGGATGATCGAAATCGAACTTGGCTGTTTTGGAGTCGCGTGGAAACTCGAAGCCCGGTTTGAGGATTCGGGCGACACCGTTCACATAGCTAACTTGAAAATTGTGCGTCGTCTTGCCGAGTCTCACGCCCTGTCTAAAAACCGGCAATTTCTGTCCGGCACCTTGGGAATTCTCGAACAGATAAACACCATTGGATGGCTTGTCGGGACAGGCAACGAGTAGATCGAAGTCGCCATCGCCGTCGTAATCCATCGGCATCGGCCAAGCCCAGAGGCCGACGCCAAGGTCGACCGCCAAGTCAGGCTGGTTGAAGCGAAGCGGTTGCAATTTCCAATCATCTTGGGCGACCGTGATCGATGTGAAGAGCAAGGCGAACAACATCGAGGTTGGGATTGCGGATCGTTCCAATTGCATATTGGGATTCAGTTGTGGGCGAGGAACGGAGGTGGGAAATCAGTGCCAGTCACACCAATCTTCATCAGTATAGAAGCGTTCGACCACTAGCGTGAACGAAGGGCGGATACGCCGACGACGGTGATTTGCGGGGGCGAATGGCCCCGGTTTGACGGCACTTAAGCAAATCGATCGCCACATCGGGGATCGCAATCCGTCAGAGCTGAGCGTCTATAATCGGATGTCCTGCCAACCGGTCACTCCGCCCCGCATCCCACTTCCCAAGCTGAAAGCTGTGAACTTGTTCGCAACGTCTCGCTTCACCGTTCTCATTTTTGCCTTTCAAATCGTGATGGCCTTGAGCCTGCGCGCCGATGACGAGTTGCAATACAACCGCGACATTCGACCCATCCTGTCAGACAAGTGTTTTGCCTGCCACGGACCCGATGACGAGGAACGACAGGCTGATCTGCGATTGGATGTACGTGAGGATGCCATTCGGTCAGGGGCCATCGAGCCAGAGAATGCAGGCGAATCGCTATTGATGGAGCGAATCACGTCGAGCGATCCAGATGAGATCATGCCGCCGCCCTCAAGTGGAACTCTCTCGGAGGCTGACAGGGAGACGCTGCGACGATGGATCGACGCTGGCGGTGAGTATCAACGACATTGGGCGTATGAACCAATTCAAAGCGTCGCGCCGCCCGATGTCAAGGATTCAAACTGGTGCCGCAATCCGATTGACCGATTTGTGATGCGGAAGTTGGAAGACGCAGGTGTTGCGCCTTCGGATGAGGCAGACCGTAGGACATTGATCCGGCGATTGTATCTCGACTTGATCGGTCTGTTGCCGACGCCAAAGCAGGTCGAAGCCTTTCTTCACGACGACTCTCCAAATGCATACGAGTCGCTTGTCGACGCCTTGCTGCGTTCAGATCACTACGGTGAACGGTGGGGGCGGCATTGGTTGGATCAAGCAAGGTACGCAGATTCCAATGGCTACACTTTCGATAATGCGCGCACGATGTGGCCGTATCGTGATTGGGTGGTGCGGGCGATCAATGATGATATGCCGTTTGATCAATTCACTCTTGAGCAGTTGGCAGGAGACCTGCTCCCGAAACCGACCCTGTCCCAATTGACTGCAACGGGATTTCATCGAAACACGTTGATCAATGAAGAAGGCGGAACCGACGACGAACAGTTTCGCGTGGAGTCGGTGATCGATCGCACTAACACGACAGGCACGGTATGGCTCGCTCTGACGGTTGGTTGCGCGCAATGCCACAACCACAAATTTGATCCGATTAGTCAGGAGGATTACTACGGATTGTTCGCGTTCTTTAACAGCACGCAGGATAAGAACAACCGTGGCCCTGAAGTATCGATAGAGGATCCGAATGCCGATGACATACGCGAGATCGAGACTCGGCTAGCGAAACTTCGTGACGCGAAGGCTAACGAAGAGAAACCTGCAGCGAAAATCGAGATGAATTGGCGCACGCTTGAACCCGTCAATGCGTTGGCAGATTCAGGGGCGAGTTTTGAAACTTTGGAAGACAACTCATTGTTGGTGAGTGGCGAAAACTCGCTCGAAGATACTTATCACATCGACTTCGCGGTCTCGCCTCAAATGATCGCGTCGGTAAGGCTTGCTGTATTGCCTCATCCGTCGTTACCTCGCGGCGGACCAGGACGCGCATCGAACGGGAATTTTGTGCTCGTTGACGTAAGCCTACGAGATGGAAAGGATAACGAGTTGCCGCTGCAATCCATTGCGACGGCCGACTACTCGCAACCGGGCCATGACGTTTCTCGGGCGGTGGATCGCGATCTGAAAACCGGATGGGCGATCAACACGAATCAGAAGGGAAATGTCGAACACTGGGCGAATTTTGTGTTGCAAGACTCAGTGTCGTTCGAAACGCCGGCTCAGCTGCGGCTGACGCTTCGTAGTCGTCAGGGTTCGAAACCCTACAACGTTGGGCGATTCAAGTTGCTCTGCTCTTCCGAGACGCCACCGGAGACGGACCGTCATGCGGCGTTGATCGAATCACTGGTCGATGAAAAAAAGCGTTTAGAGGCGAAACGCGTCAAGTCGATGGTGATGCGAGAAATGGAGTCGCCTCGTGACACACATCTGTTAGTCAGAGGTGATTTTCTTCGCCCCGGTAAACGAGTCATGCCATCGACGTTGGCGCAACTTCATCCGCCACTCGCGGAGTCGCACAGCGGGAATCGACTCGATCTTGCACGGTGGATTGTGGACACAGCGAATCCACTGACACCGCGGGTCGTCGTCAATCGAACATGGCAAAAATACTTTGGACATGGGATCGTCGAGACGGTGGAAGACTTCGGGGCACAAGGTTCTCCTCCCTCGCACCCAGAGTTGCTCGACTGGTTGGCCAACGAGTTTGTTTCGGGGGGATGGTCGCGGAAACAACTTCATCGCCAAATCGTCACGTCGGCAGTGTACCGACAAGCATCGGTCACTCGAAAGGAACTTGTATCAGTTGATTCATTGAACCGATTGTTGGGACGACAGAATCGTTTGCGTGTGGATGCGGAGATCGTCCGAGATCTCGCCCTTTCGGCGTCCGGAAAGCTAACCACAAAGGTTGGTGGGCCATCGGTGTATCCGCCTCAGCCGGAAGGCGTTTACGCGTTCACGCAGAAAAAGAAGGCGTGGCCGACAAGCGTTGGTGAGGATCGATACCGACGTACGATGTACACGTTCTTTTACCGCAGTTCACCCCATCCGATGCTGACGACATTTGATACGCCTCGCTTTAATGTGACTTGCACAAGGCGAAGTCGCTCGAACACTCCCCTTCAATCTTTGATGGTTGCGAATGACCCCGGAATGTTCGAGTTGGCGGAGGCGTTGGCGGATCGCGTGCTGGAAGAACGTGATGATGATGAATCGCGATTGCGTCATGCGATGGAGTTATGCCTCTGTCGTCCACCCGAGAAGAACGAGGCTGAATTTCTTTTGTCATTTCTTCAGAATCAACAATCCACGAACGCGACGAACGATCAAGATAACGATCGATACGCATGGACGGCGGTCGCCCGCGTGCTCATGAATCTGGATGAGTTCATTACGAGAGAGTAAATGCATACAGACGATTTTTCTCGCCGAACTGCGACTCGACGGCAACTATTCCAAGATTGTGGAATCGGCTTGGGATCGATTGCGCTAGCGAATTTGCTGGCGCGCGAAGCGACTGCCAGCGAAGAGCGTATCGGTGTTCTTCACCACCCACCTCGCGCCAAGAACGTCATCTTCCTGTTCATGGCTGGCGGACCAAGTCAACTCGAGTTGTTTTCGCACAAGCCAAAGCTCAATGAGTTCAGCGGAAAGGCGACACCCGCAGAATTCATCGAAGGCAAACGTTTTTCTTTTCTTGGCAAGAAAGCGAAATTGTTGGGGAGTCAACGCAAGTTTCAGCAGTGTGGCGATTCAGGCGTAGACATTAGCGAGTTACTGCCGCATCACCGAAAAATCGCCGACAAACTTTGTTTCGTGCGCAGTATGCACACCGACGTTTTTAACCATGGTCCCGCCAAGATTTTCATGAACTCGGGATCGCCGCAGCCGGGTCGTCCCAGTATGGGGTCGTGGGTGAATTACGGAATCGGCAGTGAGTGTGACAACCTTCCCGGTTTTGTGGTGCTGCAATCCGGACCCCGAGGCCCTCGTGCGGGAGCGGCATTGTGGTCGAGCGGCTTCTTGCCCTCGAAGCACCAGGGTGTCCCCTTTCGCAGTAGCGGGGATCCGATCGTGAATTTAACGAGTCCGGAGGGTTTTCGCGGTCGCAGGGAGCAAGAGTTTTACGACGCGGTTGCGACGCTGAATCAGCAGCGATTGGCGGCGACGGGTGATCGTGAGATCGAAACTCGCATCGCTGCGTACGAGATGGCGTACCGAATGCAATCGAGCGCGCCTGAGCTGATGGACGTTTCCGACGAATCCGATTCGACGATGGAGCTGTACGGGGCAAAACGGGGTGATGCCTCGTTCGCAAACAATTGTCTTCTGGCACGACGCATGGTGGAACGTGGTGTGAGATTCGTCCAGCTGTACCATACGGACTGGGATCATCACGGGGGGCCCGGACAGACGCTTGGCACAGATTTAGAAAAGTGTTGTTCGCAAGTCGATCAAGCCTCTGCAGCACTCGTTCAAGATCTCGAACAAAGAGGGTTGCTGGACGAAACGCTCGTGTTGTGGAGCGGCGAATTTGGACGCACTCCGATGGGTGAGACACGCAATAACAAAGTCGGGGGTCGAGACCACTTCATCGACGCCTACACACTCTGGTTGGCTGGTGGAGGTGTGAAGCCGGGAATCTGTTATGGCAAGACAGATGAACTTGGGCTCTCGGTCGTGGACAACCCCGTGCACGTACGAGACCTGCACGCGACAATTCTGCACCTCTTAGGCATCGACCACGAGAGATTCAGCGTTAAGTTTCAAGGCCTCAATATGCGTTTGACCGGCGTTGAAGAGGCTCATGTCGTCCGAGACATTTTGGTCTAGTACTATCTTGCTGGATTGATGGTTGCGGCGACCCAAGGGCGTGCCTGTTTGATCGCAAGTTCGCCGTCCTTGGTGATCTTGAACTCGATTTCCATTGCGAAGTCGGATGTCTCGGGACTGATTCCGTAAAGCTGCATGAACTTGTGGTGAATCGTTCCCAGGTATTGGCGAAGCTCTTCTCGCGACGCCTCAGGAAGCAGGGTTTTTTGACGAATTGCCTGCCCGGGATATTGTATTTGGTGATCCTTCCCGATGCCCCGGCAACTCAATAGCAGTTCCTCAGGTGCGGCGTCATTGGCTTCCTGCGAAGGATCTTCACCAAGCTCTGTGATCACATAGTGATAATCGTCAGTATGGTGAAGGATATCGCTCGTGACGGCGATGCCGCCCGCTCGTTCGCTTTGAAAGTTTGGGTGGACAAGAACGCCCATGGCCGATGCGAAGTGATCGACGCCGTAGAGTTCACGCTCATCGAACGCGCGGAAGTTCCAGAGGCTCGCATATACTTGCTTGACTGACTTCGAAAAATGTCCTTCGTCGGGATGATGCGTGAACGAGTCGTAGAGACCCGCGCCGCTGAATCCAGGAATGTTTTCGTTGTTTGTGCTGCTGCGGCACCGAATCGACGTGCCGACCGGAAACGACCGCTGAAGCTCAGCGAGTGATTCCATCATGCGATCCGGCATCTTTCCTTTCTTGATCAACGTCCGGAATTTTTTCAGCTCGGAAATCTGAACGTCTCTGTCGCGGCGGAAAGCGGGATTGTTGAGGATGTGCTTCGCGTAGTCGTACAGGTCGTTGTGCTTCATGAATTCGTCGTAGCACGAAAACGGAATCGCGAAACCATTTGGGACGACTTCCGCCGCAAATCCGAAATCGTGCATGGCTGCGATATTTGCGGCCTTTACCCCGATGCTCGGCGCATCCCCAAACCTGCATTCGGTGAGCCTTCGAATGCGTTTTGGTGATAGATCTCGAGAGGGCACTTGTGGTCTGATCGGGCGAACGTGTGCGACGTGCGCATCGATCTCCTCCGCTGTCGCTTCCCGAATGCCGAACCCATTCATTGTCACGTCGTAGGCGACCCAACTGCCAATCAGCGGCCTGATGGATTCGTCGGTCGTGGCCTGGGCGATGTACGCATTCGGTACGGCGTCCCGCACGGCACGCAAGTTGAGATGATCCAGGGGCCTTTGGCGAAAAGACGAGATCACGCCGGCCACCGGAGGCACTTCCTCGGGCAAAGAGTCGTAAACCGCGATGTCACGCCGGTTCGGTATTTCATCCGGTTGGATCAGGCGGAGACGCCCAACAGCAACCCCTGGATTCAACGGCAAAAAGGTGGCGTCTGCACCCCACATGTCGCTTTCGTGGTAGCTTCGAAATGCCTGTGGTCTGGACTGATCTTGGTCTCGATTGCCAAAGAGATTGACAACCGATGTTTCGAGATCACCCTCGGACGGTGACTGAGAAAGCAACTGGGGGGCGACGGCCAGGAAGCTACCCGAAAGCAGCAGCGCGCCTAATCCAATCGCGATTCGATGCATCGGGTTCGTTCTCTTGCGTTTAAACTTGCTGGCGTAACAGACTACAGTTCGCTGTCTCGAATGAGGCCAACGATGCGACAGCCGTGCACATACTTGGAGCATCGTGTCGCTCGAGCCTGAAGCGGATGTAGCCAGCGTCTCAGTTCGGTCTCCCGCCCCACCGGCGTCTTGCCTTCCAAAACTACAAGCCCCTCTAGCGGCCGCGGAAACCGAGTTGAAACACTGCGTTTCGCTGTTTGGTCGTAGTAGGTAAGGTCATAGTCCAGCGTGATTCGCAATCCGTCACCCGTTGAGAAGTGTTCGCGTTTGTATTCGACGATGACAATCGGCTCGTTGTACAAAAGCAGATCGCGAATCAAGTACTCGGGCGTGCGATGTTCGAGTTGCCGCACGATTTGAGCGTAAGTCATCTCATGAAGCGGCGTCTCGGACCTGAGTTGAAAACGGTGCTTTCCAGTCACGCGGTTGTCGCGCCATTTTATCTCGAAGAAAAAATCTCTTTGCGGCTGCAACGAGTCATACCAACGCAAGCGAAATTTGCGGCGAGCACTGAGTCCATTCAAGTTGGCGCGGCAGGCGGACAGCTGTGCGTCATCAAAGTAGATGCTTCGCACCAGCGAGACTTTGTGGTTGTGAACTAAACGTTCGCAATTCCCATCCAAGAGTCGGCGGAGTTTGCCAACATCGACGCGATCGATTGCGTACTTGACTTCGCGGCGACTGACCAAGTCCTCACGCGTTTCCGCATCGACAACGGTGAACGTTGGCGCTAATGACGGACGAGGGAGTTTGGCGATCACTGGAGCGATAAGCTTAGAGCGTTGAGTTGAGATTGACGTAAGACAGGTCGCAATCGGGCAGACGCTTTCGAAGTTCCGCAACGATGTTGGCGGTCTTCTCAGGATTAGATTCACCCAAGACGATTCGAACTTGGCCACGGCCGTCTTCCACGTCGAACCGCTGCAACGTGTACTTACCCGCGATCGCTTCAACCGTCGGCAGGACGCTATGATCACCTGACGAAAAGTGGCGATCCGAATCACCCGTGATCGTCAGCAACAGTCGATGTCGGCGTTGACTGTTGACCGAAAGATGCATGATCAAGATGAAGCACGTAGCGACTGCGACCAGCGCGATCGCCAAGAGGGGCAGTTCGGCACCAAGCGACAAGCCAACCGCAATGCACAGGAACAGATAGACAAGCTCCTCTGGGTCCTTGATGGCCGCCCGGAACCGTACGATCGACAACGCACCGACCAGCCCCAGCGACAGCGCCAAGGAAGATTTCACCACGGCGATAACAGCCGTCGTGATGATGGCAAGCAGCGGGAAGACTCGCGAAAATGATTCGGTATCAGACGGCGACGCGCTGCACTTGCGATAGAGAAGTCGGAGGTACAACGCAAGGAATCCAGCGAAAAAAAGATACGCGGTCAGACGCAGAGCCGAGATGTTCTGGTCCGTCGTGATCGTCCCTTCGAGTTGTTTCCAGGCTTCTTGTAGTTGTGTCACACTGATCTCATTGGGTCCGCTGCAGGACCGTGGGCCGGCGAATCACGAGCCACGGCGAAAGCAGGCCGCAGGGTATTGATGAAAAGGGCGTTTGGAAGATGTTATTACTGAAAACCGCCGTTGAGCCCACAGGTTCCGCTCAAAAAGGCGTCTTCTGCCTTACTGAAACGCCAGCAACTTCACGTGATCCACTCGATAAGCGACGGAGTAGACCGTCGAAACCATGTTTTTCGGCCGATACACCCACAAACGGGTGGGAAAGAGCGGGATCTAGATCGAGGGGTCAGGAAACTTCCATCGATGCGCCGACGGAGAGCACGATTGGCTCCGCAGAAGTTTCCTTTCGAATCCGATCGGCCCAGTGCTGGGCATCCTGTTCGATGGGTGGCCACGTCCCGTAGTGGGCTGGCAGAACTTTTCTTGCCTCAATCAAACGCGTGGCAGCCACGCTGTCTTCGATTCCCATTGTGAATAGATCGCCAATCGGAAGGACGGCGACATCGACACTTTGAGCGTAAACCTTCATGTCGGTGAAGAGTGCCGTATCGCATGCAAAGTAGATTCTCTTCCGATCGATGGTGAGGACAAATCCAGCAGCCTCTCCGCCGTACGAACCGTCAGGAAGCTGGCTGCTGTGAACAGCGGGCGTCATTTGAATCGAACCGAAGGGCAGTTCCAAGTTGCCGCCGATGTTCATGCCCACCGTATTTTGAACCTCGTGGTTCGACGCAAACCACTGGGCGATCTCGAAGATGGCGACGAGAGTCGCACCGCTCGCGTTGGCGATCTCAGCCGCGTCGGCGACGTGATCAAAATGACCATGGGAGATCAGGATGTGACTGACGTCCTGGAAATCATTTGGGGACGCCTTGGCCGATGGGTTGTCCGTGAAAAACGGATCGAGCAGTACTCGATGATCCGGAGTTTCAATCAACCAACTTCCGTGTCCGAGCCAAGTCAGTTTGGTCATCTTTCGCCTATCTTTCTCGAAGTCGAATCGTGGCTCGGTTGTCCGTGCGAATTCTTGACATGCAGCAACTGGCTGATGCGTCTACCACGATTCACCACGAAGTCGGGCAATCTCCATGGCATCCTTGTCTCCACGCCCGGAGAGACAAATGACGAGATGCGAATCGCTTGGCATCGACGCGGCGACCTCCATGCCTTTGGCGATTGCGTGACTCGATTCCAACGCGGCGATGATCCCTTCACTCCGAGCGAGCTTGTCAAAGGCGCCCATCGCAGCTTGGTCGCCGCAGTCGGAGTAGTCGACACGACCCGTCTCTTTCCAATAGCTGTGTTCCGGGCCTACACCGGGGTAGTCGAGGCCTGCACTCATCGAGTGCACATCGCAGGTTTGGCCGTCGTCGTCTTGCATGACATAGCTGTAGCTGCCATGCAGCACACCGGGATGACCAAACGAAAGTGGTGAAGCGTGATCACCTGGCTCGCTGCTTCGTCCACCGGCTTCAACACCCACCAGCTTTACGTCCTCATCTTCCACAAACGGATAAAACATCCCTGCCGCATTGCTTCCGCCGCCAACGCAAGCCACGACGCAGTCGGGAAGTCTCCCAAATGAATCACGACATTGTTCGCGGGTTTCGCTTCCAATCACGGATTGAAAGTCGCGAACCATCATGGGAAACGGATGAGGTCCGATCGCGCTGCCGATGATGTAGTGGGTGTGTTCGACAGAGGACATCCAGTCCCGCATCGCTTCGTTGACCGCATCACGAAGTGTCCTGGAACCGCTTTCCACGGGGCATATCTCAGCGCCCAAAAGCTTCATGCTAAAGACATTCGGTTTCTGCCGCCGGATGTCTTCGCTTCCCATGTAGACGGTGCACGGCAACCCAAAGTGAGCACAGGCCGTTGCGCTGGCAACGCCATGCTGCCCGGCACCCGTTTCGGCGATCACACGCGTCTTGCCCATCCGCAACGTGAGTAGGGCTTGCCCCACCGTGTTATTGATTTTGTGGGCGCCAGTGTGGTTGAGGTCCTCGCGTTTGAGCCAGATTTGGGCTCCTCCGGTTGCCTCGGTCAGGCGACGCGCGAAATAAAGGGGACTCGGACGACCAACGAACGTTTTCAGCAGACCCTTCAGTTCTCTTTGAAATTCGGGATCCTTCTTTGCCGTCTCGTACTCGTTCGAGAGCTGGTCGAGCGCTCGAGTCAGCGTTTCTGGGACAAATCTTCCGCCGAACTCGCCAAAGCGACCTCGGGCATCAGGGACAGCTGCCGAGGCACTCGACGTGTCGGGTACGGTACTCATAAAAGCAAATTCTCGGTGAATCAATTCAATGGGGCGAGCGGGACCAAGCCTCAGTCTCACAAACCTGACCGCAAGACACGTGCCAACGTCACCAAACCCGATTCTCACTAGCTCGACCGACCTCGTCAACGCGACCGATGACGTTCCACCGCCATTGCCGCCGATCCAACGCGTCTGCGGTGTCGACTTCAGCGGCGCCCGAAATTCGGGGAAAACGGCGTGGCTGGCGGAATTTGAGGTCTGCGGCGACGATTCGGCGCTTCAATTGACGGGCCTAAGTTCGTTGGGAAGGCTTGCTGGGTCGGATAATCGGGAGCTCGTCTGCGAGTTCCTGGTCCAACGCATTCTTGCCAGTCAGCACACTTTGTGGGCGATGGACTTCCCGTTTGCTT
Organism: Rubripirellula sp.; assembly: GCA_051010815.1. GTDB lineage: Bacteria > Planctomycetota > Planctomycetia > Pirellulales > Pirellulaceae > Rubripirellula. The sequence continues at coordinate 22,110 of JBPCVD010000761.1, read as the reverse complement.
TGCCCCTGGAACTTGGAGGAGAGTCCTGGACCGGGCAATTGTGGCAGGTTCAGAGCTTCGAAAGATCATTGAGCGACACCCGGAACTTGGCCGCCGAATTCGGACGAACGATCGCTCAGCTCGCTTCCCGGCGTTCGTCAGGCAGAGTGCGACGTCGAACGGACCTCGAAACCGCAACCCCGTTCGACAGCTACCACTACCGCATCATTTACCAGACCTTTCATGGCATGCGGGACGTTCTCCTTCCCCTCTCGGAGTCCGCGTGCACGGCGATTTTACCGTTTCAGTACGAGAAGGTTCGCTCAGCTCAGCGTCTGGTTGTCGAATCCTGTCCTGCTTCCTTTTTGAAACGATCGAAGCTGCCTTCGACTCGGTACAAGCAGACCGCCGGTCGAGCCCCCAGTCAAATTCATCAACAGACGAGGCGAGTAATTCTCGGCGCCCTCCGTCCAAGATCTCCAGGTACGACCGAAGCTTGCGAACAAAGTCACCGATTCGTCGGCGCAACGATCTCCGATCATCGACGACGTTTGATCATGAAAGACTCTGGCGGCGACGCGATTGATGCAGTCTTAGCTGGTGTGGGTGGATGGAATGCTGTCCGCGACGCTGATCATCTGCGAGTCGCAGGTGATGATCGTTACCCGATGGAGGGTTTCGTCTTTGTCTGAGTGTAGGATTACGCAGTCCGATTCCTCGCCCAGGATTCGGCTCGTTGTGTCGCGAAGCATGGATCTGAAAATTGCCTGAGCTACCTGAAGTTGAAACGATGCGTCGAGGTGTGTTGCCCGTGGTTGGCAGCCGTATCCTCAAAGCGGAACGCCCGCCCTGCCGATTGCGACCAATCTTGTTGCAGCCACGTATCGACGCTTTTGATCGCAACGTTCGAGAGCAGACCATCACGGATATCGGACGACGCGGGAAGCGTGTGATGATCCACTTGCAGAATGAACAAACGATCGTGATCGAACCGCGTATGACCGGTTTGGTTCTGCTCGCGGACCCGCCTGGAGAGGAACACCTTCGACTGCGGCTTTCTCTTAGCGGAGGTCCTAATCGGCAACTGTTGTTTTGGGATCGGCGAGGTCTTGGAACTGTCCGATTGCTGACAGCGAAAGAATTGGAAAGGCAAGTTGAATCCAAATTGGGCATCGACGCGCTTGTGATCAGTGGGGACCAACTTCGAGATCGATTGTTCCGGAGCCGGCGAGAGATCAAGGTTGCGTTGCTCGATCAGGCTGCTGTGGCGGGGATCGGAAATTTGTACGCTGCGGAGATCTTGTTCCTGGCCGGAATCGACCCGCGGACGCGTTGCGATCGTCTGACACGTGACCAGTGGCACCGGATCGTTCGGGCAACGCGATTGGTGTTAGGAGACGCCATCGAGCACGAAGGCAGCACGCTTAGCGATGGCACCTACCGAAATGCTCTCAACGGAGAGGGTGGCTATCAGAACTACCATCGTGTCTATGACCGTGCCGATCAGGGGTGTCCCCGATGTCGATCGTCCAAAATTCGTCGAATCATCCAGGCACAGCGAAGCACCTTTTTTTGCCCGAATTGCCAGCGTAAACGTGGAATGCACCCGTCAGTGCCCGAGGTTTGAAGTTTCTTTGCGTTGACACGGGACGGTACAATGCGACCAGCGAGAAAGTCGTTCCGACTCCTGACATGCCATCGGTTTGCTTGCCTGCAGGCCCGTGTCAGGGTCCGACGCATGTGAAAGATATGATGAGACAACCACAGACACGCCGCGATTGGCTTCGAAACGCCACCATTCTGACGGCTGCAGGAGCCATGGGGAGTTCCGCACAGGCTGCGGACGAGAATCGAACCTCGCGTTGGAGCGAGGCGGTTACCAAGGGGCTGAATTGGCTCAGTCGGACGCAGTCCTCCCGCGGTCAGTGGAACACGCAGGTCTATCCGACGGCGATGGCGGCGCTCGCGGGAACCGCTCTGATTTCTAGCGGCAGCACCACAACTCAGGGACCGTACGCAAAGGAGATCGCCCGAGCGTCGGATTACTTGATCAGTAAGAGCCGGGATAACGGTTTGATCGGTGATCCACAAACCGACTCGCGATACACCTACGGTCATGGCTTCTCGATGCTGCTGCTTTCCCAAGTCTTGGGCGAAGAGGGCTTACTTGATCGTCGAGAAGAGTTGGTCGATGTACTCACCAAGGCTGTCGAATTTAGCGGTAACGCACAGACCGCAGCCGGTGGTTGGGGTTATGTGTCCGCGCGCGAGGGCAACGACTTCGACGAGGGTTCGACGACGATCACGCAGGTCCAAGGTTTGCGCGGCTGCCGAAACGCTGGCATCCCCGTAAGTGGGAAGGTCATCGAGAATGCCAAAGAGTACATTTACGGTTGCAAAAATCCTGACGGGGGAATCAGTTACAGCAGCCGTCAAAAAGGAAGCAGTCGTCCCGCCATCACTGCGGCGGCACTCGCGGCGCTCTACAACGCCGGCGACTATGACAGTGATCACGTTCCCGAGATGCTGAAGTACGCGAAAGATTCGCTGCACGATATCAGTGATGGAACACGTGCCTTCGGGCACTGGCACTACACCTACCTGTATTACAGTCAGGTTGTATATCGTCAGGGAGACGATTTATGGAAACCGTTTCGAGATCGCTTGTACGATCGAATCGTGAGCGAACAACGCCCGGATGGTTTCTGGGAGGGTCAGATTCATCCGGTGTACGTGACCGCGTGCAATCTGATCATGTTGCAACTCGATAAAAGTTACCTTCCGATCTACCAGCGTTAGAATTTCACGATTCACGCTTGGCTCACCGGATCGCTAAGGGCGGTCATTGGCAAAGACGTTACTGGGCGATGTCAAAAGCGTAGATAAGATCTTGGTCGCGAATGATCAGGGTTTGGTCGGCCACGATAGGGTGCGCCCAAATCGCCCCTTTGTTCCTTGGGATCTTTGTTTGACGTGGAATCTTCAAGTCCCCTTTGCGTAGCCAACCCTCGCGACTTGGCTCGACGAGGAACACCGTTCCTTCCTTGTCGTTGTAGCAGTAGAGACGTCCATCGGCGTAACAGATGGAGCCACTCTTGTTCGGCTTGATGCGTTCATCCCAAAGAGTTTCTCCGCTCTCCATGTCCTGCGCCATCCACGCTCCGCCATTCGCTTTGGTAAAGCCGTAAATGGTCCCCTCTACCAAAACCACTCCACCGTGATGGTTCTGCATGGTCTTTGCGTTCAGGTGATAGACAGAATCGGCTTTGATACTCCCCTGCCCTTCACTGCTGAGATCAAGAAGCGTGTTTCCGGCGCCGTAATCGCTTGTGTGATAAAGCTGGTTCCCTTCGAGGATGGGAGTGGGAATGACGGCCACACCGTTCCCCGTGGTGGGATCGGAAAACAACTTTTCGCCGCGAACGCAATCGAAGGCCACCAGACCCTCCTTGTTGGCCGTGACGTAATAATCGGTTTCTCCAACGCGTCCCTTCATGATCGATACATATTGAGCCGGTGCGTCGACCCCCTTACTGCGCCAAACTTCTTTGCCATTGCTTCGGTCGACAGCAACCATGAACTTGGACTCGCCGGGGGTCACCACCACGCGTGACTCGTCGACCAAGGGCGAATCGCTGTAGCCCCACACAGGAATCTTGCCGCCATGTTCTGTCACAAGATCGGTCTTCCACTGTACGTCGCCGGTTGCCTTGTCGAGGCCGGCCAAAATGCCCACATCGCTTAGCACGAAAACCTGGTCGCCATTGACCGTTGGCGTGCTTCTGGGGCCTCCGCCCCAGCCATGGTTGTAGTCATCGGACGTGCTGGCCCGCGCGAAGTCACGTTTCCATACGAGTGACCCGTCTTTCATGTCCAAGCAGATCGCGAAGCAATTCTCTTCGTTCGCACCCAATGTGTAGAGGCGACCATCGACGACTGCAACGGTCGAATAGCCGACCCCGGCGTCTTCGAAACTCCATCGCACACTGGGGCCACCCTCTGGCCAAGATTGCATCAGCTCTTGAGGCGCCGCATGTCCATTTCGACTTGTCCCCCGCCACTGCGGCCAGTCAGCGTTTTCCGCGAGCGCGCTTGTGGTACAAGGGATCAAGGCGGAGGCAAAGATCAATCGGATCAGGCTGCGGTTCATCATTCGAATGAGGCTGGTAGGATCGGGTTGGCTGGAAAGGCAGGCGATCAAACTATAGCAAACAACCGCTCGAGGCAGAAATCGCGATTGATCGACGACCTCAGCGACGCCATAGGATGCCCAAGGACGCCCTAGTTTGCGACACCTTCGCTCATCTGCAAGTACACCATGTCCCGATAGCGTCCACCGTCATTCAGAAGCTCTTCATGCGTGCCTGTTTCTACGATCCGTCCATCCTCGAGAACGACGATCTTGTCGGCACCGGCAATCGTGCTGAGGCGGTGAGCGATCACGAAAGCAGTTCGATCTTGAAGCAGTTCGGCTAGGCTATGCTGAATCAGACGTTCGCTTTCACTATCGAGGTTGCTGGTCGCTTCATCGAGCACCAGGATCTTTGGATCGGCAAGGATGGCACGCGCGATAGCGATTCGTTGTCGTTGACCACCCGACAACTTCACGCCCCGTTCGCCAATTACCGACTCATATCCGTCCGGCAGATTTTGGATGAATTCGTCGGCGGCTGCTGCCTTGGCAGCAGCAATGACGTCGACCCGGCTGGCTCGTCGTCGCGCGTAGGCGATGTTCTCTTGAATCGTTCCGTCAAAGAGAAACACGTCCTGTTCGACAATGCCAAGCAGGTTGCGATAACTGTTCAGTTCGATGTCACGCAGATCACGACCGTCCAGGCAAATGCTTCCGGAATTCGCGTCATAGAACCGAGCAATCAAATTAGTGAGCGTTGTTTTGCCGGCACCGCTGCGACCCACCAACGCAATGGTCTGTCCAGCCTCAACTTCGAGGGAAAGATCATGCAATACCGTTGGCTCGGAATCGGGGTAGCTGAACGAGACATCGCGGATGGAGATCGCTCCTCTCACATCCGAACGTCGCAGCGCGACGGCGTCAGGACGTGTTTCTAATTCATGATCAATCTCCAACACATCCAATACACGGTCGAGACCGGCAAGGTTGTTTTGAAACGTAACGGCGCTTGCGGCGATCGTTGCAAGCGGATCGAGTAGCATCGTGAGGTAGACCAGAAACATCATCAGATCGCCCAGTGTTAGCTCGCCTTGGATGATTTGGTAGCCGCCGTAGAGCAGCAGGCCTGTCGACGCCAGTGGGATCACGACTTCCCATACCGTCTCGATGATGCGTGTCCACCACCACGTGAATAGTTGTTGTCGAACTAAGTAGTCGCCTTCACGAACGAAACGTGACGACTCATTGCGATTCTGAGAGAATGTACGGACCACGCGGATACCGCTGAATGTCTCCGTCGCGTTCCCATCGATCCGCTGTCTCTGTTTTCGAATGTCGCGGTAGAGCGGACGAATTCGGTTGATCCACGTTCGGTGCGTGACCCACACGACGGGAAGGAGTAACAATCCGCCAACCATCAGTTTCCAGTCGACCAGCATTAAAATGATCAGGCTGCCGACGAACTGCACGATCGCGCGCCAAGGGTTGTACAGCATGCTGAAAATGAGGTCGGCGACACCACCTGCGTCTTCGCGAATCAGGCTCGCAACGCCTCCGCTCTTCATGTCATAGACTCGATTGAGCGGCAATTTGATCGCGTGTTCGAAGACCTCACGCCGGATCGACACTTGAGTCTGATTAACCGCTTTGGTGGCAATCCAGCGGCTGGACAGATGCACGACCGTCGACAGCATCGTGACGCCAACCACGACGGCAGCGATGGTCAGGAGCAGGTCCATCGGATCCGTTGGCAAGGACAAAGACGCCAGCCATCCTGGCAATGGCTTGGGGGGCGCGGTGAGTGCCGAGTCGATTGCCAGTTTCGTGCCCAACGGTGGGATCAACCGGAGTCCAATTCCGACTGTCAGTAGAGCGAGGGCCGTCATGATTTGGCGGCGATGCCCTGAGATCAATTTCAGGAATTGAGTAAACAGCTCCCAGAATTTCCGATCCTTTTCCCCCAGTTTCTTCGGGTTCCGATCGCCGTGACCGTGCGATGAAGGTCGCTGGCCACTGGCATTTCGGTCACGGACGGTCTGTCGATATTCGGCGAATCGCGTTCGGCTGGGTTTGCTTGGCATGAGTAATTGGTAGTGCGGTGGGCGTCATCCGACAACCGCGCAGGGATTCAAGGAGCAGGAGAGACGGGAAAGATCAGCAGGATCGCGTCGGTCGCCCAATGCTGTTTCTGAAGCCTGCTGTGGCGCATCTGCTCTCGGATTCCCACTAAACTGTTGCCTTCCCACCTGAATCGGCAGTCGGCCTGATCTTGGTCGACAACTTCCCCATCCTCCGCTGCAGTGATTCGCAGGCATTGCCATGCAACTCATCGACTATCTGGTACTGATCACTTACTTCCTCGTCATGATCGCGATCGGGATCTGGGCGATGCGACGGGTGAGCGATCAGGAGGACTACTTCATGGGGGGGCGTGGGTTCGGAAAGTTGTTGCAGACGTTCGCGGCCTTTGGTGCGGGGACGGGGGCACACGAACCGGTACAGGTCGGCAGTACGGCCTGGACAAGTGGGCTTAGCGGCGTGTGGTCAGCATTGATGTGGTTGTTTGTGACGCCGATCTATTGGATCACCGCAGTTTGGTATCGGCGGATGCGTCATCTCACGCTGGGGGACTGGTTTGTCGAACGCTACGAATCACGTTCCATGGGTGTGGCCTACACGTTGTTCGCCATCGTCTTCTACATGGTCTATCTGTCGACGATGTTTTCTGCGATCGCCAAGTTTGCCGGCCCCTTGTTGGGCGTCGAAAACGGGTGGTTTGGTTACGAACTCAAGTACACGCTGGTTCCCTTGATCGCGGGCATCGTGATTCTATATGGCGTACTGGGTGGACTCACCGCCGCGTACTGGACTGACTTGATTCAGGGCTTGTTCATCATTCTCCTTTCCGTGTTGCTCATCCCCTATGGGCTCTGGGCTCTGGCTGCGGAATTTGGCGGCCCGGGTGAACAGGGGTTGATGGATGGTTTCCGGATCATGCACGAACGTGTCCCGTCGGACTATTTCAGCCTTTTCTCTGGACCCAGTAGCGGCGATTTTCCGGTTCAATACATCATCTCGCTGTCGCTGCTGGGAATGGTCGGCATTGTGGTTCAGCCTCACTTTATCGCGACCGGTGGCGGCTCCGCCAAGTCGGAGGATGAGGCGAGAATCGGACTGGTCGTTGGCAACTTTCTCAAACGGATATGTACCGTGGGTTGGGCGTTGACGGCGCTAATATCCTTGGCGCTGTTGGCCGGTAGCGTTGAGATTGCTGAAGATCCAGATCAAGTTTGGGGAGTCGCAGCAAGGGAGATTCTCGGTCCCCTGAATCTGGGGTTGGTCGGGTTGATGTTGGCATGCCTGCTCGCGGCCATGATGAGTTCCGCAGACACCTACATGATCGTGACATCGGGGTTGGTCGTTCGAAACGTCTACGCGGCGTACATCAATCCGAATGCAGGTGAAAAACAGTACGTGCTGGTGGGACGTTTGACGGGCTTGGTGATCATCATGGGTGCGGCCGTTGTCGCGTTGACCTACGCCGACGTCTTCGCCCAATTCAAGATGGCGATGGAATTACCGATTCTGTTCGCGGCGCCATTCTGGCTGGGGATGTATTGGAGACGTGTGAACCGAACTGCCGTTTGGGGAACGATTCTGTTTTCTCTGCTGGTCTTCTTTGTGCTACCAGTCTGTATCCCAATGTTCAGTCGTTCGATCCGGACCAACGCGGCGCTTTCGACGACGACGCAACTGGTGACCAAGACGTTCGAACGTCCTGCGACAGAGTCAGATATCGCCCGTCACGAGGCTTGGGCCACAGCAAAAGCGGAGATTGATCGCCAGTACGGAGACACGCAAGATCCAGCCCAAAAGAAGGATCACGATGACGCATTGAAGGCACTGGGGATGCAGCCACCGTCTGCCAACGTCGGGGAGCCGATCACGATCCAAACAAAGAGCGGAGGTCAGTCGATTTTTTGGCGTGGCGGAGTCGAACCCACGGGGGGCACTGGTCGCGAAGTGGAGTTGGTGGGCGAGGAAACGGTGAATGGGGTTCTGATCAAGACGGAGCGAATCATCGGACCTCAAAAAGGGAACGGTTCGCTCAATCTCGATTTCCTGCTGTACTCGTTGATTGGTGTCGACTTGTCGAATTCCAGCAAGGCTACTCTGGAAACGCTGCGTCTTCCCGCTCGCCTGTTGGCTCCGTTTGCGGTGCTGCTCTTGCTTAGCTATTTCACGCCACGTGGTACCGAGACCGTTTTGAATCGGTACTTCGCCAAAATGAACACTCCCGTGGATCCCCATCCCGAAAAAGACGCACAAGCTCTGTCGATCGCGTACGCCGATCCAGAGTCGACCCAGGGTCGCAAATTGTTGCCCGGTTCGGATTGGGAATTCGTCCGTCCCACTTTCATGGACGTATTCGGATTCATGGCTTCCTGCATTGTGTGCGTCTTGATCATCGGGTTGCTGATTTGGCTTGCATCCATTGGCAGCTAGCCTTCTTCTGTGCCCTGGTAGGGTATCGCCAGTTCTTCAATTCGAGTCAAAACATGTGGTATCGAAGAATCCTCCTCATCGCATTCATCGCTTGTTCCTCATCGGTTGGGTTAGGTGAATCACCGGTCTTCCCGGCCGATGCAAAGCGAGTCCTGTTCCTGGGGGATTCGATTACGCATGCGGGGCACTACATCACGCTGCTTGAATCGCAATTGCGACTGCAAGGTCATGCATCTGAAATGGAGTTGCTCAACCTCGGATTGCCAAGTGAAACTTGCAGTGGGTTGTCGGAACCTGAGCACCCATTTCCTCGTCCCGACGTACGTGAACGATTGGACCGCGCTCTCGCTAAGGTGAAGCCGGATGTGGTGGTCGCATGTTACGGGATGAACGACGGGATCTACTATCCCTTTTCGGAAGAGCGTTTTCAGGCCTATCGAGAAGGGATTGACGAAATTATCAGCAAGGTAAATGCATCTGGGGCCAAGCTTGTGTTGATGACGCCACCAGCGTTCGATCCACTTCCGATGCGTCAGAAGGATCGTTTACTCGCTCTTGGAGCGGAGAAGTATTCGTGGAATGCAATCTACGAGGACTACGACGACGTCATGAAGAAATATGCGGCTTGGGTGCTGGCTCAGAACGATCGCGTTGAGATGACGATCGACCTTCACTCGGCGGTGACAGAATATCTGGCTTCAAAACGCGCAGTCGATCCCGGATTTACGATGTCGCCGGATGGCGTCCACGTGAACAAGGAAGGACAGGAAGTCATTGCGCAGGCCATTTCGAACGCATGGGGACTCGGTGATTTGGTAGCTCCCGATGAAGGCCTACAAACTCTGATATCCCGTCGCCAGCAACTGATGCACAACGCGTGGCTGTCAGAGGTCGGACACCTGCGCCCCGGCGTTAAAGCTGGGAAACCCATCACGGAAGCAAAGGCCGAGGCTGACGAGCTTGGGAAGCAGATTGGCCCTCGCGCTCAGCGGCAATTGGATCGTCAAAAAACGGAGGATGTCCATAGCTTGCACATCCCAGCTTCGAGCCGTTCGGGGGAATTGTCGTTGTTCGTCGACTATGATCTTTGGATTCCGGCAGGCAGCGAACCGCTGCGAGGAATTGTCGTTCATCAACACGGCTGTGGGCCTGGAGCATCGAACGCGGGATTGACTGCAGTCGATGATTTGCATTGGCGTGCTTTGGCGAAACGCTGGAACTGTGCGTTGATGGGATCGTCCTACGAAGGCCGAGCAGGCGCCGCATGTCGTTTGTGGTGCGATCCGCGAAATGGGTCGCGTGATTCTTTCTTGGCCGCAATTGATCACTTCGCCACGTCGACCGGGCATGAAGAATTGCGGACGGCTCCGTGGTGTTTGTGGGGGCACTCAGGGGGTGGGTTTTGGGCAAGCTTGATGCAAACGATGCATCCTGAGCGAGTTGCGGCTGTTTGGTTGCAATCGGGAACCGCGTTCGGCTATTGGGAATCAGGCGAGGTAGAAAAGCCCGATTTGACCCCGGCGGTATTCGCGGTGCCGGTGATGGCTTGCCCAGGTTTCGAGGAAAAGTCGCACGAGCGTTTCCATCGCGCTTGGGATGGGCTGCATGACATGAAAACGGCGTACCGGCGAGAGAATGCACCTTTCGGAATCGCCCCGGACCCCCGAACTGGTCATGAGTGTGGCGATTCCCGCTACCTTGCAATTCCATTCTTTGACGCTTGTTTACAGTTGCGACTTCCGACTGGACGGTCGCCTGCACAGGCCCTGCGAGCTATCGACTTCACCAAGTCTCGGTTTGGCGACGCCGATGGAAACGTTGTGGCGGCTGCGGAACGAAGCGAGGCATCGGAGACGTTGTCGTGGTTGCCGAACGCCGAATTCGCGAGGGCTTGGTCAAGCTTTGTGCGAACTGGCAATGTGGTCGACGAGACGCCGCCCAGTCCACCGATGGATGTGCAAGCAGTTCGTGGACCCGACGAAGTCACGCTGCGTTGGTCGGCGGAGGCAGACTTTGAAAGTGGAATCGGAAGTTTTCGAATCGAAAGAAACGGAAACTCGATCGCAGTACTACCCGCCGAGCCGACTTCACGTTTCGGACGTCCCATTTTCCAGGTGATGACCTACTCGGGGACCCCATCGCAACCTTTGGCTGAGATGTGCTTCAAGGATGCAGTGAGTGTGACGGAGGGGCCAGTGACCTACCGCGTGATCAGTGTGAACAGCCTCGGGCTTGAATCTGAAGCTTCCGAAATCGTCATGGAATGATCTCGGTTCCCGGAACCATTCGCACGATCATTGCTACGGGTTTTGTCTCGCTGCGACAGTTTTCGCGAGGTCTCGGATTTCACGCAGCACAGACAGCTGATTAGATGACATTCCTGTCGTCGCCCGCGTTTCGGCCTCGTCGCCGAGTCCTGAGGTATGACCGAGGCGGACGTGACTCATGATGGAGTCGCGAATTTCAGACGCTTCAGCAACACCCTCGATCAAGCCAGCATGCATTGCAGCTCCCGCATGAGGATTGTTCGGATTGCTACCACCGCCTGCCGTCTCAACGACAACATTGGCGATACCGAAATAGCGTTGCAATGGGCCTTGGGTGACTTTCACGTTTTGAACGTTTTCGAAGGTGATCGTCGACTCTCGAATGAACCAAATTCCGCGTCGAAGTCGCATGCTGCGATCGCTGAATACATACCACGTTGTGTCAAAACGCAAGTAGATGGCAAGGTAGTTGATCGCACCGATTACGACGATGGGCGTCAGTAGCACGATGCTGCCGAGTAGAACCCAGGCGCTCTCTGACGCGATCAATGCGATCACCGATCCAATGCCCAGGACCACCAAAAGAATCATCATGACGATCCAAAACTGAAACTTCAAATACCGGACAAAACCCGGTGATGGTTTTCTGGTGACCACACTCGCTTTGGTATGGAGGGGAAGTTCTGGGGGATCGCGTGGTACGCAGAAGAGGCTCGTCAGCATTCCCCAGATGCCTTCATAGATCCACGACGTGCGCGGCGATGTTGCACTACTCATCGTCTGACCTCGTTCCGGCAAGCTGACGCATCGAGTCGCGTATTTCCGTTAGCAGGGACAGTGCTTCGTCGGACTCTGGTTCTGATTCCGGGTGATCGGCTTCGTTACGGGAACCACGCATCATGGCATAGAGATGGTCACGTAAGGGCTCCGCTTCCAGGATCCCCTCAATGCTCATTTCCGGCGTTGCACTCCCCGAAGCGGTCTGGACATCAAGCGTCGCCAGTCCAAGCCATCGTTGAAAGATGTTACGTGTTAGATGGATGTCCTGGATGCGTCGGTAGGTCAGGTAGATCTCTCGACGGAAAAGAACTCCCCATTTCATCGCGATTCCGCTTTCGTCAAAGCGATACTGCAGCGTCACGTACTTGCATAGCAAGGGAATGAACATGAGCGGGAAAAAGGGGCCTAAGAAGCAACTGCACAGAAAGTAGTAGCGCAGCAAGGCGGGGGCGGGGCGTTTCAGGTCGCTGACCTGAAAGTCGTCTTGGGGGGGCGATGACGCTTGAGTGCTCATTTCAATTGCTCGTTGGTGCTTTCTGACATGCGGTTCGCAATGCGAACCTTCATCTTGGCAGCACGTCCAAGATATTGTTAGGAGCTCGCGCTGCGATAACTCAATAGAGCACGTTTAAAGACCCAGCGACTCGCCAAGACGCTGAGAAATGTTGCGACAACGGCCCAAGCGACGAGCAGCCATTCTTCTCGTGTTCTCGGGCTGATCGGTTTCGCCAGCAGTCTTGCAGGAACATTGACGACGAGCAGCACCGGCACCACGAACGTGAAGAACCCAAAGAGTGGCCTTCCCCAACCGCGGTTGTACATCTCCATCGGGTACCGACTGAAATTTGTGATGTAGAACCAAAAGTTGTAAAGCGTTTGATTGCGGCCTAGCCAAATGCTCGTTGCACTTAAGCAGATCATGAGAGAATACATGATCGCGACACCGCACGCGACGAATACGACATAGAGCAGTATCGAAATCATGGAAGGAATCATTGGGTCTGTATCGCGAGTCCCTAACGCGTACAAAGCGAAGGCCGCGATGACAAACCCAGCGAAGAAGTTGGACAGCGCGCTCCAGTCGATTCGACGAAACGAAACCAGGAACTGTGTGTCGATCGGCTTCAAGAGCGCAAAGTCGAGACCGCCAGTTCGGATAAGTTCGCTGAACTCCTCCGCGTTGGGCATGAAGAAAGCCTGCACGAGGCTGTTGATGAACCAAGTTGTTGCGATGAACAAGAAGAACTTGTCCCGGTCCCATCCACTATTTTGCCCGATCGAATCGGTGTACTGAAAGATGATCAAATAGAAGCCGACGTTCATCAGCGTCCAGCCAAGACTGCTGATGCATTGGATGAAAAAGTTGGTGCGGAACGTCATGTCTCTGACCAAGCTGTTTCGCGCGAAAGTCAGGAACACTTTCCAATAGTTTGGATGATGAGATGCCGGATCTGCGGACATTGGTTTAGCCCCCGAATCCGCTGTATCGATTGACGCCGCGAGAGTACGCGACACGACAAACGATGATAAAGAAGACAAGCCACGCTGCCTCGATCGCCATTTCCATCGGCAGGTCTTCTGCCGGGATTTTCCCTAAGAAGACTGCGGCGGGGAAATAGGCGAGGTACTTGAATGGCAAGAAATTGACAACGGACTCGATCCCATCAGGCAGCATCGTGAGGGGAAACATGTGTCCCGACAAGAAGAAACTGAAAAGCATGTACACGAATAGCAACGACGAGACTTCCAGGAACCAAAAGCCGATCATGCCAATCGCGGCTTCCAAGAAGAAGCCGATCAGAAAGCCCATCACCAGCGATCCAAGGAAAGCGAAGAACACTGGAAGCGACGGCCAACCGGCAACGAAGTAGTGCCGGCATAGATAGAACACTAGCGCAAAGGGAGCAGCCGCAACGGCATAGTAGGCCAACTTGTGCGCGATCCGATTCAGTAGCAGGAATCCGATCAGGTCAATCGGTTGAATCAGGTAGCGTTTGATCTCCCCATCGCGAATTTGTCTTGCAATCCCCGATGCGAGTCCCGGCATGCTGGAAAAGGCGCGCGCGATCATCGTCAGCAAGTAGTAGGCAACGATGTCTTGAAATCCGAACCCACCGATGGTTTTTTCCCCATCGGTTGGCTTGATCGAATCGAAGACGGCGTACCAAAGGAAAATCTGAGTGACAATCGGAAGGAAACGCATCAACGTTCCGAGTGCGAAGTCACCGCGATAGACGAGCCGTTCCTCCAAGGCCGTTTGCAGAACCGTCCACCAAAGCGATAGACGCCAGCGTAGACCACTCTCATGAGTGACGGGTTCTGTGCTTGAGAATGCGCCAGCCAAGTCGTTTCCGCTCCTTTGGCGATGCGAGAATCTACAAACCGCGGCTCAAGTCGCCGCCGTCTTGACGAGTGATATCGGTTTTAGGCGGGGCTGGGGAGTCCCCTCGATTGAATGACCGCGCAAGCGATTGATTCGCCGCAGAGAATGTAGAACCCCGTCGTCCTTCGGGAGGGGGCGTTTTTCCATACGATCTTGGGGTTCTCAATTACTACTCGTGGATGAGCAGGTCTCTCTTGATGAAATTCGTCGTCACGCCTTTTCTAGCGTTTGTATTCCTCGGGGTCGATGTTGCCGCCGCAGGGCAGCCACGCTTGATGACCGAACCTTTGTGGGCAGATGGTGCGCCCGGCTCCGTCGGCGAACAAGCGGGTGACGTTCCCGAATTGGTCTTCACGGTGGTGGATTCTGAGGATCCTACTGCAGCGGTTGTCATCCTTCCCGGCGGTGGTTACCACGGTCACGCCATGGATCACGAGGGGCATGAGTTCGCCGAATGGTTTGCATCACTGGGCGTGACATCCGCGATTTGCACTTATCGTTTGCGTGGCAAGGGGAACGATGGCAAGGGCTATGGCCATCCGCGACCGATGCAAGACGCTCAACGAGCGATTCAGACGCTTCGCGCGCGAGCGGACGAACTCAATATCGATCCAAACCGGGTCGGCGTGATCGGTTTCTCCGCAGGTGGCCACCTTTGTTCGACCGTCTCCACCCACTTCCTTGATGCCGATGCAGCGTCTGCCGATCCGATCGAACGCGTCTCTTCACGGCCAGATTTTTCGATCTTGTGCTACCCCGTGATAGCCTTTGATCAAGCTTACACGCATCGAGGTAGTCAGCGAAATCTGTTGGGAGACTCCCCTAGTCCGGAGCTGGTTGCGTCGTTGTCCAACGAGCGTCAGGTTAGCGAGCGGACGCCACCGACCTTTCTATTTCACACGATGGCTGACACGGTCGTCCCTGTCGATAACAGCATTCAGTATTACTTGGCATGTGTCAGAAACGGTGTGCCAGCTGAGATGCATCTGTTTCCCGCCGGCAGTCATGGGCTGGGACTTGCGAAGAAGAAGCCTGGTGCATCGCAATGGCCGAGCCTTTGCGAGCAGTGGATGAGAGGGCTCGGCATTGTCACGGCGAAATGAACGTGGGTAGTCCACCCGCTTATGCCGTTGCGAAAAGACGCCCGCGGGACCTGGCGTTGGCCGAGTCGGATTCGTTGCCGATGTAGCCAGGATCGTTTGACTCCGATTCGATCGACTTCAATGCGGATGCGAATGCCTGCTTTGAATCGCCGAGGCAGGCAGATGTGAGACTGCTCACCTCTTCTGGATTGGTGATTTCGCCAAGCGGATGCACGCCCGTGCTTGTGCGAGCCATGATCAAGATACGGTCGCCACAGCGAAGCATGGTGACTTGAGTGCGCGGGTCGATCGAGACGCTGCCGAGATTCTGCAAGACATCTTTCGGGATCGTGCCCTGGCTTGTGGAGCGTCCGCCAAATTTTCGGGTCAACCAAATCAAGGCTGCGAATAGGCCCAGAACAACCGCCAAGCTCGAAGTCACGGTGATTGCAGGGCCGGCGACGCGACTTGTCTTGGCGTCTGATGCTTCGCCGATAGCGTCTGCTTGCGCGGCAGCGGGGGACAGACTTGGGAATGCTGGCGTTGAGGTCGTCGCGTAGGACGCATCTGGTGCGACGCCGTTCGCTTGTATTTGGTTGCGATCGGGCACCACATGATTTGTGCCCGACGCTGCAACGTATGCCGTCGGCGACGTTGCTGCGACGCTCGAGATCTGGCCACGATTCAGGATCAAACTGGATCCCTCCTGGGCGTGGCTAGCAGGCGGCCATTTGCCTGAGGCGAGGAGCAGAATGAGCAGTAAGGGGAACAGCGTCTTCATGGCTGGCGTCTTATCGTGGAGCTGCTTACGTCATGACTTCTTGGGTGTCGCTTGCGGCACGATACTTCGATCACGCACCGACCAATTCAGTGACTCGTATACAGAAATTGTCGTTCATGACCAAGACTTCTCCACGGGCAATGAGCCGTCCATTCACAAAGACGTCCACGGGGTCTCCCGCCAATTTATCGAGTGCGACAACCGATCCGCCTCGCAACTGCAGGACCTCCTCCAAACGCATTTGTGTGCGTCCAAGTTCGATGCGTAGATCCATTTCGACCTCACCGAGGAGGTCGATGGGCTGGCGTTCAGCCGATTCAGATTCCGGTGACAGATCGCCAAGACTAAAGGGGGCAGGCGTCGCCTGGGGTGAGGCTTTTTCGCCGGCTGCGTGTTCAAGCGATTCCGTCGCCTGGTCTAGCAGCTTTTCGATGTCATCCGTGTTCAGACTATCGCTGGCAACGCCTGGGTCTGACGTCTGCGGCGACGCAGTTTCAATCGCATCTGGCTGCGCAGAAGGGTCTTTTGAGTCAGCCATTGGGTTGTCCTTCCTTGGACCGGGAGTTTCACACCGTTGGTTTCACAATGCAACGAGGAACCAATCTGTGAATTACTGTTCAATGAGTTGATAGCTTTTGAATCCAACGCCAAGCAACAGATCGTCCACCAATAAGTGGTTACATGTCGTCAAAATACGTCGTTCAAGCAACCCCAAATTGTTTTCGTTCAGCTCCTCAAGAGCACTGTTGCGAATCTTCATTCGGATCGCATGCCGTAGACGGCCTTCCTTGTCGTCAAACTCTCGTTGCATCTGATCACGGTTCTTTTTGCGTGTGAGACCGTACAAATCGATTTCGACGCGATAGGTGCGTTCGGTATCGATGGGACTGAATGTTTCGCCACAGAGTCCGAGTTTGAATTCCTTGACGGTGTTCTCATCGGAGGTAATTTCCTCGGCTGCTGCTTCGCCTTCCTGCACCGATCGGATCAGATTTGCTTCCGCCAGCGCGCTGACTTCGTCCGCGCTGGGGACAAGGAAGAAGAACATCCCCGTTTCCATTAGGACGACCATTGCAACGAATGCGATGATCAAGCCTCGACCTCCCTCGCCACTGTGAGGGTGGAGATCCAATTCGTCATTTGCGTTGGTTTTCTTCTTTTCGTTTGACATCATTGATCCTTTGGAGTTGCCCCACTTGAGCGGATGGTTGCTGCCTGTCTTTCATCAGCCGTACCATGAAGATCTTCTACGGTTTCATCCAGCATGAAGACCTCGACTCGCGGGTTACGTGCGATGGCGGTGCTTCGGCCCGTCCGGCTCATCGGCTCGCTGTCGGCGGCGGATGAGATGCGGAAACGCGCCGAGTGGAGGCCCTCGCGTTCGACAAGTATTCGACGGACCGCTGCGGCCCTTCGGAAACCGAGCATCACGGCTTCGTCTGTGCCGGCAGTTCTGGCAGCGAATTCAGCAGAAACATGCCCGCGAACTTCGATCTTTTGCGGTTTGCCACGCAACTGTATCGCCAGATCTTTGATGATCGCATTTGCGGCGGGTGTGATTTTCTCGGATCCCAATTCGAAGAAGACGACCGATCCAACTGCAGTCATTTGACCGGGACGGACGATGCGGACTTGAGGTGCTTCGCCACTCGGGGCCTTCTCGGGCACGCCACCCTGAGCCGTGTCTTTCTTCTTGGCACGACCAGTCGTTGCGAGCGTAGTGAACGCCGCACTTCTCGGACGCGACTCACCTGGCGTCAGAGCGTCGAGCGTTCGGGAATACCCGAACTGCCGTTGCATGGAATCGACAAGAGCCTGATAGGTTTCTTCCTCTTTGATTTCGCTAAGCGAGACCAACAGGATGAAGAACGTCAACAAGAGGCTCATCATGTCACCGAACGTGACCACCCACTCGGGGATGCCGATCTCTTCGGGTTCGTCATTCATTGCTTACTCGGCGTCACGCTGTTTGGGAGGCAAGAATGTACGAAGTTTTTGGTCGATGGCACGCGGACTCTCGCCGGACTGAATCGCCATCACGCCTCGAATTGCGATCTCGAAGCTCACCATTTCATTGCGACTCATCAGTCCAAGCTTTGCTGCGAAGGGACTGAAAAAGACGTTCGCTACAATCGCGCCGTACAGCGTTGTGATTAAGGCGATGGCCATGCCCGCGCCGATTCCAGAGGGGTCGCTCATGTCCTGCAACATCATGATCAGTCCCATCAGCGTTCCGATCATCCCGTAGGCAGGCGCAAATCGTCCGAGTTGCTCCATGATGCTCTTGCCCTCGCGGTGTCGTGTTGCGATGGCTTCTACCTCTGTGCGTAGAACCTCTTCGACGACGTCCGGTGTGCTGCCATCGACAGCCATCTGAATTCCTGTGCGAACCAATGGGTTCTCGATGTCCGTGACTTTTGCTTCGAGAGCGAGAAGTCCGTCACGTCTAGCTGTTTCGGCAAGCCCAACGATCTGCTTGATCAGGCCAAGTCGATCCTCACTTTTGTTCAACAGCACTTTCAATGCGATCATTGGCGCCTTGAGTATGCTGTTGAGTGGGAAACAGATCAACGCAGCAGCGCTCGCACCGCCAAAGACCACCAGCATTGACGGAATATCGACGAAGGCGGTGAAGGGCGCATTCCCGAGCGCGATCGAAGCGATGATCAGACCAATCGCGAGGATCAAACCGATAAGACTGGCAATATCCATGGTGTGTGTCTGCGATCAGTTTGTGGCTGGCGTCGAAGTCGGGTCGACGGTGGGAATCACCGTGGGCATCGGCATGTAGTGCTTCTGTTGTTGATATTGCACAGCACGCTCGATCACCATTTCCATCGACTCGGTGACGACGATGCGTTCGCCATTGGTCAGAGTGATGAACGTATCGGGTCGACGCTCGACATATCGAATGAGGTCGGCGTTCAGCACGAATGCTTCGCCGTCGAGTCGAGTCAGCTTGATCATGAAGGGTCCCCCGAGCTGCTTGTACGCTAACGATCGAAGGAACCGATGCCCGGCGTTCGTTTGTGTCGCAAAACGATCGGAATCGCAACCAAGCCGGTCGCGAGTACAAATCGCCACACAAAGCTAGATCACGTTGTGGACACGAGACGGATGTCGCAAAAAAGAAACGCTTGCTTCTGCAGCAGGCTCAACTGGAAAAGCCCGTACAACCGGCATGACCTTGAGATCTCAGACGCGTCGCGGGCGATAGAGGTCCAAGTCAGATCGTCCCGCTAGCTGCGCAAAAATGCCCGCGATCTGTCGACGCCCTTCCAGCAGGTCAACATCATTTGCAGCACCCGTTCCACCGATCCGGAAAAAATAGGGGCAGGAGCTTTCCAGTTTCACATCAATATCACACTGATTTCCGGTAGCCAGAATAACAGCCTCAACCCTCCGGTTTTCATCGGCACCGTCGTCGTCAGCGGACGTGAGCTGAAAGTCTGAAGGCAAATCAGTCGTGTCTTCGCCCACTTCGTCAGCCTCTACCACGATCGGCTGAATCATTGTGATTCGGGTGGAGGCGAAAACACGCCCTCGCAATAAGTCGGTTTGGGCGAGCGGCTCCAAACCGAGTTGCACCCATTGCTCAACCGTCGTCGGCAACGTTAGGGAGGCACTGGGATCAGCTTCGAGTTGTGCCGCTAACGCAGATTGTGCGAGCGCGGAAAGGCATTGATCCGGCAAAACGGGTGGCACCTCGCTAAAGAGTGGGTATAGGTTTTGACCGATCACTCCTGCCTCTAAAACAACGACGTCATACCCTAAGAATCGACCGTACAGTGCAGCTTCCAGCCCCAAGGGCCCCGCACCGACGATTGCGATGGAGCCCGGTGGATCAAGCGTCATTTCCGCGTCGGGAGGCTCTGGTTGATTCATTGAAATGTCGGCTATTGAGTCGTCTGGTCGTGTTGCTGCTTTCCCACTCGGAAAGGAGCGAGGTCGATGCATGGTTGCATACCATCAATTAGATCTGCAACCACCACCGCCGTTCCAGGAGCAAGGTGCAGCCCGCTTCGGTAATGGCCCGCGGCCACAAACAGGTTTTCGCAATCAGGCATGCGTCCGATCATGGGGAACCCGTCGAACGTCATTGGACGAAGTCCAGACCAAGCTCCGGCTCGCCTAGCCATCCCCAGTTCCGGAATGAGCTCGCTTGCGAATTGGTGAAGCGAATCGAGTACCGCATCCGTTGTTCCGAGTTCGAAACCCGTTTCCTCTTCGCACGACCCGATCAGCGTGTGACCATCGTCGCGACAAACAATGTAACGTTGCCCAACGTTGATCACACTTCTCGTAATTGGTGCTTCAGTCTTGAGTAACAAGATCTGTCCGCGAACTGGAATCACACTGTGATCGAGTTGTAATGAGGGAGCGATGCGGCCGGTCCATGCACCGCTCGTCAGGACGATGGCATCGCTCGAATGCCACTGATCGAGATAGTGGATTGCCGCCGTTCCATCGCTTACACGCACGTCCGTAACCTCTGCGGCGTCAATCAATTCAACTCCGCAATCTCGGCATGCGGCCAATAACGCGCGTAAGTACCGAGGAGGCCGGATTTGATATTCATCGGGGACGAACCACGCGGCCGCATTGTCCACACGATGGATCCATGACTCCAACGCCGGCTCTCTCTGCACCAAGTCGGAGGGTTCCCATCTCTCGCAGTTGATCGACAACTCACGCCAGTACTCGGTCATGCCTAACATCGAGGCTCGTTCACCCGGAGTCTCTGCCAGATATAACCCGCCGCAGCGATGAAGTTCGGGATCGATCGCTGTGGCCGACTTTAACTCGAGTCCCCATTTGGGATACAGTTCGTGACTTAGCCCGCGCAGTTGATCAATGGGGTCAGTCGCCGTCGCGCGATTGGCGGGGGGCAGAATTCCGGCGCCAGCCCAAGAAGTCGCACGTCCCATTAGGGCGCGGTCGACTACAGAGACCTGTGTTCCACGTTTTGCAAGTTCCCAGGCCAAGCTCAGCCCAATCACTCCACCGCCTACGACGATTGCGTGTCGCTTCATTCGGTCTTCTCGAGTGTCGTTGGAAACGCTTTTAGAATCTCGTTCATGCGGGATCTCAATGGACTGTGCTCGGTGCAGGTCATCAAAGCACGACGCAAGTTCATGAGTTCCTCGATTGTGTCGACGTCTTCTCGTTGATCAAGATCGGATGATGTCAGTTTCGTCTCGGCTAATCGCTTTTTGGTGACCGTGAAGACACGATCGGTACTCCAAGGGATCGCTTGAAATAGGGAATCGAATTCGGGACGCCAGGGTCCCCGGATACCGATGAGGTAGTATCCGCCGTCCACCGCAGGACCTAACACGACGTCGTCGTTGTCCAATGCTTTCGCAGCGCACTGAATATCTCCACGGGTCAGCGTCGGGCAATCGCTGCCAATCAACAAAGCGCTAGCATTGGGATTTTCCATCAAGGTTCGGTGGAACCAATGGCGGATCCGAACGCCCAGATCGCCATCACACTGACTGGTGATCCCCCAGCGGTCGGAGAGCCCCCATGTTCTGAGTTGTTCCCCGATTAGGGTTAACGACTGTGGCGGAGAGACGCAGAGCTCAAGTCGCCCGCCAACCTCGACCAAATTTTCGCACAGGTAGGAGACGAATAATCGGTGCAGTAAAGCGGCGGATTCCATCCCGATCGATTGGCCCAAGCGGGTTTTCACCCGGCCCGGTTCCCAATACTTTGTCATCAGTCCGAGAACGACAGGATCGTCGGGTTTGGAGGTTAAGGGCATGTTCGTGCGGGGCAATCAGCTGAATACACGCGTGAATCGTTCGCGGAATTTGGCACTAACCGGTATATCCGCTCCGTGACATCCCCCAGAACCCGCCGAGTGGAGAAATATCGTCGCACTCCGTTGGCGGTACAATTACATTGGTTTCTGGAGTCAAAGTCGACCCCGATCGCGGTCGAACCATGATTCATGTGAAACGAAAACGGAGTCTGAAACTTCGCTTATCGCTTAACCAGCCAGGCTAAACCTGTTATCTTCTCACACCAACTCCTTCTACTCCATGGGGTCACGGCTGGCAGCCCATGACGCAAAAGCTAACATCGGAACGCTTCCTGCAAATGGTCGCCAAGAGCGGCGTCGTTGAATCCAAAGCGTCGGATCAACTTGTGGAGAGGGTCCGCAAAAAGCTTGATGGCAAGCTGCCCGAGAATCC
>JBPCVD010000760.1:0-4268 GCA_051010815.1 Rubripirellula sp. | reverse complement strand
GAACATGTGAGGCGGCGCAGGGGTAAATGGGTTCGCAAAAGGCCCCTTTTAACGGGGGGCAAAGCGGCAAAAGGCGTTCCAGCCAGTTGCCTTGACGGGTGAAAACGGTCGGCGGGTAGCCACTGATTGATGCATTGAACAAAATGCCGCCCAACAACACAACGTAACCAACCATCAAATCATTTCTCTTGAGAGGTTCTCATGACGCTGATTGAAGCCATTCACGCACGGCAAATCCTTGATAGTCGCGGTAATCCGACCGTGGAGGCAGAAGTCTTGCTCAGCGACGGTAGCCATGGTCGCGCTGCGGTTCCCAGTGGTGCCAGCACCGGAGCCCACGAAGCGTGGGAATTGAGGGACGGCGACAAGTCGGTCTTCATGGGCAAAGGCGTGATGACTGCGGTCAACAACGTGAATGAAAAGATCGCTGATGCGCTCCAGGGAATGGACGCGACCGATCAAGCCGGCATCGACGCGGCGATGAACGATTTGGATGGCACGCCGAACAAGAAAACGCTCGGCGCCAATGCGATCCTGAGTGTTTCGCTGGCGACCGCTCACGCTGCGGCTCAAGCGACCGGACAGCCTCTTTTTCGTTACCTCGGTGGTGCAGGTGCTCGGCTTTTACCGGCACCAATGATGAACATCATCAACGGTGGCGAGCATGCGGACAATTCGGTCGACATCCAAGAGTTCATGGTCATGCCGCTTGGATTCGAGCGGTTCAGCGATGCATTGCGAGCGGGCACGGAGGTCTTTCACAATCTGAAGAAAGTCCTTTCCAGCAAGGGATACAACACCTCCGTCGGTGACGAGGGGGGATTCGCTCCTGACTTGAAGAGCAACCAGGAAGCCCTGGACGTCATTTTGCAGGCGATCGATCAGGCCGGATACAAGGCGGGTGAGCAGATCTGGATCGCTTTGGACGCCGCTTCGACCGAGTTTTACGACTCGGATTCGGGCAAGTACTCCATCGATGGCAAGCAGCTCTCTGGCGAAGAGATGGTCGACTTTCTTGCGGACTGGTGCAGCAAGTACCCGATCTGCAGCATTGAAGATGGATGTGCCGAAGACGATTGGGACACTTGGAAGGCGTTAACGACGAAGCTTGGTGATCAGGTTCAGTTGGTGGGCGACGACCTTTTCGTCACCAACGTTGAGCGGCTGCAACGCGGAATCGACGAGGGAATTGGCAACAGCATTCTGATCAAAGTCAATCAGATCGGAACGCTGACCGAAACGATCGATTCGATTCAATTGGCGAGTCGCCACAACTACACGTCCGTTGCCAGTCACCGGAGCGGTGAAACGGAAGACTCCACCATCGCGGACTTGGCTGTTGCCATGTCGACCGGACAAATCAAAACCGGTTCGGCGAGCCGTAGCGACCGCATGGCAAAGTACAATCAGTTGCTTCGGATCGAAGAGATGCTTGGGGATACCGCGTTGTACGGTGGCCCGCTCTTCCGTCAAAAGTAGACGCGGGGGATCCGCTAGCGAATCCTTTGGTATTCCTTGCGGAATCGCAACGCGTTGCCACATGCACGTCTTAGCGACGCGTTTCTCGAAAGCCTCGAATGACCAAACTGCTTGCCGAACAGCCGCTCCTGGTCTCCCTGATGTTGGGGGCCGTGGCGGCTGGTTTGATTTATGGATGGTTGCAGACCGGCAAGAAGGCGACCGGTGTGATCGGACTTGTCTTTTTGATGCTGATCCCATTCGCATGGGTATTGGCTTCGAATTGGCAGACCGATCGCGAGGACATTGAGGCGTTGATCTACGAGATCGCCGATGCCGTCGAGCAGAATGACCACGAGGTCGCCGTCAGCGTGATCGCAGATCCGCAGATTCAAAGTCGTGCCCGGTCGGAGCTGCAGAATTGGACATTCGAAATGGCAGACGTGAACAGCCTGAGTAGCATCGAGATGCTTCAGAATGCAGTGCCCCCAGAGGCCGAGGTGGACATGAGCGTGAAGGTTCGTGTGAGTCGCAATTCAGGTGGGATTCGCAATGTTCAGGTTCCTCGTCGTCTTCAACTCCGTTTGCAAAAACTAGGGGGCAAGTGGCGGGTCACCGAATATCGGCACATGCCCTTGATTGGTGGCCCTGATCCGCTCGGCAGTTCCGGCCAATTCGGCGAGAACTCAAATCGCAGCAGTCCGACCACGAACTGAATGGATCAGGTCTGCAATCCAACGCATCACGTCCCAACACAGTATTGATTCATGACGCAGTCCGCATCCGTCTTCATCGCGCTTGACGGCATCGATGGGGTTGGCAAGTCGACTCAAATCGAACGTTTGATGCAGCACCTTGGCGATCGAGGCCTGCATCTTTTGTTGGTGCGAGATCCGGGGACGACCGTGATCGGAGCCAAACTGCGCGAGCTGCTGCTTGATTCGGATCTCGACCTGCATCGGAGAACCGAAGCAATGCTGTTCATGGCCAGCCGATGCGAGATGATCGAGACGTCGATTCGGCCTGCACTAGAATCGGGAACGACGGTTGTTTCGGATCGATTCCTGTTGGCCAATGTCGTTTATCAAAGCGTGGGCGGTGGTGTCCCGACCGAGCAACTGTGGAAAATGGGGCTGCTTGCCAATCAGGGCTTACTCCCAGACATGACGGTGTTGTTGGACATGCCGGCCGAAGCGGCACTGCGTCGGCTCGGTGACGAAACGGATCGAATGGAGCGCCGTGGCTTGGAATACATGGAGTCCGTGCGGCAGGCATTTTTAAAAGAGCTGCCTCACAGCAGTCCTGTCACCGCGGTTATCGACGCTGGCCGGTCGCCCGATGAGGTGACGGCGGCCATGCTCCATCAAGTCGATCGA
Organism: Rubripirellula sp.; assembly: GCA_051010815.1. Taxonomy (GTDB): domain Bacteria; phylum Planctomycetota; class Planctomycetia; order Pirellulales; family Pirellulaceae; genus Rubripirellula. The sequence continues at coordinate 1,434 of JBPCVD010000760.1, read as the reverse complement.
TTCCTGGAATCCCGCGGACTCGAATCCCGCGGACTCGAATCCCGCTGAAGTGATGGTTGCGTGTTCAAGCCAGGATCTCGCGGACCACGTTCCCCTCGACGTCGGTCAAGCGATATTGTCGTCCTTGGTAGCGGAACGTCAGTCGCTCGTGATTGATGCCCATCAGGTGCATTAGCGTGGCGTTCAAGTCGTGCACATGAACCGGATTCTCGGCGATTTTGTATCCGAGTTCGTCGGTCGCACCGTAGCTCATGCCACCTTTGCTTCCTCCACCGGCTACCCACACCGTGAACGCATCTTTGTGATGATCGCGACCCGCTTTGGTTGACTGGCCTTCCCCATTGGCGCCTTGCGCGAAGGGGGTGCGACCGAATTCAGAGGACCAGACCACGAGCGTCGAATCAAGCAGTCCGCGTTGTCGAAGATCGCGAATCAACGCGGCGACCGGTTGGTCAACTTGTTTTGCTTTTCCGGCAACACGCGAGAAGACGCTGCCGTGCGTGTCCCATCCTTGATCGAATAGCTGGACAAAGCGAACACCACGCTCGACCAACCGGCGTGCCAGCAAGCAGTTGTTGGCAAAGTTCGTCTTTCCCGGTTGCGTCCCATACATGTCGTGTACATGTTGCGGTTCGCCGGAGATGTCCATCAACTCCGGCACACTCGACTGCATGCGGTAAGCCAATTCGTATTGGCTGATGCGAGTTGCGATTTCGGGATCGCCGACTTGAGCGAGTTGAGCCTGGTTCAGAGAGTTCACCGCTTCGATGATCCGTTTTCGCGAGTTTGGCTGGACGCCCTCCGGATTCGATAGGAACAAGACGGGATCACCCTGGCTGCGAAACTCAACCCCTTGATAAACGCTGGGCAGAAATCCACTTCCCCAAGCAGGGCTGCCGGCTCCCAAGACATTGCCGGTGATCAGGACGACGAATCCTGGCAGGTCCTGATTTTCCGTGCCCAAACCATAGTTCAACCAAGATCCAATGCTGGGGCGTCCAAAGCGTCCAAACCCACTCAGCATGAACATCTGGGCGGGGCCGTGATTGAATTCGTTGGTGTGGAGCGACTTGATCAGGGTGATTTCATCCGCCACCGACTGGAGATTCGGAAGCAGATTGGAAAGGGGGAGTCCCGACTGACCGCAGCGAGTGAATTGGTGTTGTTTGTCGTTGGGCGTGCCAAGCAAGGTTGGCAGGTTTCGCACGAACGCGAATTTCCCAGATTCGAACAATTCTTTGGGGCAATCTTCGCCATTGCGTTGCTGAAGCTCTGGCTTGAGATCAAACAGGTCCAGGTGGCTCGGCGCACCGACCATGTGCAAGTAGATGATGCTCTTGGCTTTGGCTGGAAAGTGCGGAGAGCGCGCCGTCAACGCAGACTCTCGTGGCGCCGCCGTCGAATCTTCGTTTAGCAGTTGTGAAAGCGCGAAAG
>JBPCVD010000759.1:0-3623 GCA_051010815.1 Rubripirellula sp. | reverse complement strand
ACGGAGGCTCCGGTCCAATAAGTTGAACGTGCCGAGGATATTCGTACGAACGAATTCCGCTGGACCATCAATCGAGCGATCAACGTGAGATTCAGCGGCCAAGTGCATCACGGCGTTGGGCGAGTGCTTGGCAAAGATGGCTTCCATCGATCCCGCATCGGCAATGTCCGCCTGAACGAATTCATAGCGATCGGAGTCGCAGACGTCAGCGAGCGATTGCGGGTTCCCTGCGTAAGTCAGCTTGTCGACATTGAGAACATCGTGGGAAGTGTTCGCAAGCAGGTGGCGAATCAAGTTGGCGCCAATGAAGCCGCAGCCGCCAGAGACAAGGATTTTCATTTCGGCTCAATTGAGAGTTAAGCGTCGAGCAGTGTCAGGCTCCGCACTCTGAAGATCCTACTCGCCTTCAACGAAATCGGGCGTTTCGCATGGCGACGCCGAAGGAACCCGGGAACCTATCGCTGCCCAGTCGTCACGACAGCTACAATCCCGCCTCACGATCCTCATAACCGAATCGGTGAATCACCGAATCAGGGCGACTTCGATCTCAAGACCAGGCCCGAAGCCGAGCATCAACCATGGCTTGGGTTTATTCATTGCGGCGAATCGCTCCAAGATGAACAGCATCGTCGCTGAACTCATGTTGCCGTTCTCCGCTAGGACGGCTCTCGAGACCGCGAGTTCCTCCGGGCTCAGCCCCAACGCATTGTCGACCGCTGAAAGGATTCTCGATCCACCGGGATGCACGATCCAACCACCGATGCTTTCGATCGATTCACCGTATCCCGACAACCATTTCGAGAGAAAGTCGGCAAGGTACTCCTCAATCAGATGCGGCACCTGAGCCGAAAGCGTCATTTGATAACCGTGGTCTCCAATGCACCAGGTCATCGCGTCGCGGCTCTTCGGCACGAGGCACGAACCGGTCGCTTGGACGGAACCCAGCCCCTGACCTGCGAATTCTGACGCTCCGTTTTGCAAACCGTGATCAAGCAAGCCAGCTTGCTTCGGACCCGCTTCAAGAACCATGGCGGCCGACCCGTCTGCAAACAACGCATTGCTGACGATTCGATCTGTATCGAGACCGTATTGATAGTGAAGGCTGCATAGCTCAACACTACACATGAGCACTTTTGCGTCTTCCCGAGCGGCGACCAAACCACGTGCGGCGCGAAGACCGTTGATCGAACCATGGCAGCCCATGAACCCAACCTGAATGCGTTCGGTGGTTTCGGGCAAGTTCAGGTTGTCTATCAATGCGATGTCGATGCCAGGGGAATTAAAACCTGTGCAAGACACCGTGACCAAGTGAGTGATCTGATCTGGCGTCAATCCGCTCGCAGCGAGCGCCGCCGACGAGGACTGCTCCGCCAACACGGGCGCTTCTTCGGCGTAGCGATCATTTCGAAGCTTCGTTCCCGGTCCGCGGCAATCCAACGATTGTGCCGGTGGATAAAAATCGTTCACGACCTCTTCGCCCGGCGCCTCGTCCAACAAAACGCTGCCACGATGTTCGATACCGGTTCGGCGGTACAGCACATCTACCTTGCGAGATTGCGCTGAGTCGACGCAGGAAGTCTTCGCTGCGAACCTCGCACTCGCGTTGCAGTTAACTCGATACTTGGGAACGGCTGTGCCGACCCCAAGAATGGTCGCCGTCGCTTCTTCGGTCTGAGGTGATACTGTGCTCATACTCTTCGATCGGATTTACCTGGATTCGCCCTGGAGACCGGGGATTGTAGAGTCCAAACAAGATTTCTCGAAGGTGGCAGGCAGCGATCGAATTGAACGGCTTGAATCCTAGCGCGTGTCACTGCCGGCTTGAGGACTTCAACGTTTGATTCCGGCAGACCCCCAGAGTCTCCAACTCTCGTTGACGCCCCAGACTATCGCGATTTGCGGCAGATCGCACGATAAATGGTCGTCGCCATACCCCCGCCAGGTGGAGCTTCCCATCACACCTGCTAGAAACATTTCCTCGATTTCATCGGATCCGAGCCGCTGATCCACGCTCCTGGATCGCCGCCCACGAACAAGAACGACCCGAGCTGACAGACGTCAACCGGGCCGTAGGTGCTCGTGAATTCGCCAAGGATGGCTATTTGTCGGAAGACTCTAATCTCAAACGCTCTTTGATCTCCTCAACGATCGCTTCGAGTTTCTCCTGATCGGCCTCTTTCGCCATCCGGATCTTCTCGCTTGCTTCGGCCTCCATTTGAGAGATCTTCTTACGTAGCTCTTCGATCAACGCATCCTGACGCTGCTTCTCGGTCTCCAACTTCTTGAGCGATTCCTCTAGCTTGCTCCGCTCCACTTTCAATCCGCCGACCATGACTTTGGGTCGGACATCCAGCATGAGTTCCGCATGGCTGTTTCCCAATGGAACCAGTTGCCCATCCTTCAATTGAAACATCTGCTGCATTGCATCGCCTGTCGCTGCGGTCGAACTACGATTCGTCGCACCAAACGTCAACTTCGATAGTTTCAATGTCCGGTCCATCGGTTCGCCATCACGATCCAGCTTCAACAAGACTTCATCGCCGGCGCGATACATCGAAACCGCCGCCAGGACATCGAGGTGAGTCTTGCAGGTCGAATCGCCTACCTTCAAGATCACATCACCGGGCTGAAGCTCCGCGTCCGCTGCGGGCGTCGACGGCATCACTGCTTTCACGGTCGAGTTGTCCGTGCCGAGTCGTAAGCCCAACCGACCTCGTATCAAGTCCTCAGGATTGTCCTTCTCAGCTTCTTCAATTAGAAGTCGCACTTGATGCGGCGATATGCTGAACGCGCGATCTGACTTATTGATCAAGATACCCACGAGCCTTCCGTCGGGATCAACGATTGGCGATCCCTGCTTGGACGGATCGGCGGGCGTGTCCAACAACTGTACGAATCCCAATTGATGCTCATCTGCAAAGGGAGGCGTGGCGACCATGGCAGCCTGACTTCCTACCACATGTCCCGGCAACCAATGCAGCACAACGGGAGTACCGGCTGCGGCCACCGTCTCAGCAACCTCGATCGGCTGAAATTCGTGGCCCTCAATGCGAATCGCCGCCAAGCCAGTCACTTGATCGCGAAGCAACACGGTCCCCTTACTCGTTTCGCCATTGGCGTGTTCGAGTTGAATGTTGTCTTGGGGAACGTTGATACTGACGATCAAGTCGGACGTGACTGCGAACCCCACACGTGAAGGCGAAGTGACGTCGATGTACCGTCCCAGTGGAAAGGCATGGTAACTCCCCGAAGGCATGATCGCCGTGGGGTGCGGCATGCCATCGGGTACATTCGGCGCGTTCGGTGGAACCGCAGGCGTTGCATTCCGAGGTATCGCGACTCGCCACCTTGGCTGCTTGTTCTTCGGTGTCTCCCACGTCAATTTGACCGTTCCGGACGCAGTCTCCTGGACGACGTCACGAAAATCGACGCTGACTTGAGCGTTGCCGTTGGTGCAAACCAGCAATCCAAGCAACGCGATGCAAACACTAACTCTGGCCATGAAATGACTCCTGTTTCCGGCTTAGAGATTGAAATAGGTCGGGGTAACATTTTGATCAAGAACGGCTTCGAGGTCTTCGCGTTTGTCGACGGGAATACCGCTCACATCCACCGGCACGACG
>JBPCVD010000758.1:0-7972 GCA_051010815.1 Rubripirellula sp. | reverse complement strand
GCACATTGTGCAGTTTGGCGACCTTGTTGAGGTTAAAGTCACCCGTGACGACCTTGCCTTCGAGATGCTTGGCAAGTAGCACCAGCTGAAGATCGACCGTTTGCCCAGCCAACTCGGGTAACTCTCGATCAAAGATCATCAGGTCGACGTTTTCATCCGCCCGCATTCGATTCAGAACATCCAGCCCACGACGCCCGCGTGTTCGGCGAAGCTTGTCTCCACTGTCGGCAATCGCCTGGAGTTCACTCAGAGCAAAACGCGGCATGATCAGCTGATTGTCAAAGACCCCCGTCGACACGAGATCCGCAATGCGACCGTCGATGACCACGCTCGTATCGAGCACAAGTGGCTTGAATCCCTTCACTTCGCGTACGAATTCGACGTAGGGAATCAGAAAGCGAAAATCGTCTTTGGTCTGGAGCAGTACGCTCGTACAGACGTAGCAAAGAATCAAGGCGATCACCAACTGTACGGTCAATGGCGGCGCATTGAACGTCTGTTGAAGCAAAGGAGCCAAGGCAATCGACAGCACATACGTCAGCAGCACGCCGACCAAGACTCCAAAGTAAACCGACGTGATCGTGTCGATTCGCTTCCTGGGGGCATAGATGTCGGCGACCACAACCGCAACCGCGATCGTCATGATGCCGGCGAACACGAGCCATGGAACCGTCGTCGACGTATCCAGGAGCGATGCATTGATGATTGCAGAAACGCCACCTGCACAGAGCAAGAAGACGCAGCGGAGTATTATCAGGTCCATCGAAAGAACGCCCGGAATGATCAGGAAAGGCGAGAATCCGCAGAAATGATTGCGGACGAAAACGGCAAGGATCCCGTGATCAACCAGTGTAGATGAGCCCCACGCTGCTCCCCAGGGGGACGGGAACTTTCTCAGCTCACCGGCACGCGGACTAGCAAAACGGGCTGATCTGAGCCCTATAACCCCTACGTTCCCACCCAACAGGCTGTTCAAACCGACAAACGCGATGGACTAAACGCGGTTTACCGGTGAGAGTTCGCCCAACTCAAAGCTCGGCGAAACTCATCGCGCCGAGCGGGCAAGCAACGGCCAGGGCGTGACATCGACAGCTGGTAATCGAGTCATAAAACCATGGCAGCAACACGCAGTTCGAGGCGTGCAAGAATCAACACGCCAGCGGTTTAACGCGCAGAAGGCTGTAACTATGGAGCGGCGTCGACTGTGACTTCCATCGTTTCGGCAACCGCAGGAGGCGCCTCATCAATCTTCGGCTCGAAAGCCCAAGAGGTCATCTTGGCATCACTCAGCGTGAAAATGACGAACAGCCCGACGAACACAAACGACCCTAGGAACACGATCACGTTGAACGGCTTGTCAAATGCCAGGTGCATAAAGAAAGCCATCACCAAAATCGCTTTGATGGTCGCGATCAGCATCACGACGGCAACCTCAAAGGCGCCGAAGTCAAAGCTGGCCTGCGCCACTGTGACGATGGTCAGGAAGGTCAATGCAAAGAAGACAGACAACAATATCGGCACGGGCATTGGGTGCGCGAAATCGTGTTCGTCTTCTGAATGGCTATGAGCAGACATGGTAGAACCAGGGATCGTTGAATTATCGAATCAGGTACAGCAGCGGAAACAGGTAAATCCAGATCAAGTCGACCAAGTGCCAGTACAAACCGGTGTAGTCGACAGGTCCGAAATATTGGCGGCTGAAATCACGTCGCACTGCGCGAACGAGCAACCAAACCATGACTCCGATACCAGCCAGAATGTGGATCGCGTGGATCCCCGTCATGCAGTAGTAGATGCTGAAGAAGACGCCCGCCGTTCGCGGAGTCATCACGTTTTCCTCGACTGTCGAAATGGCACCGCTGATCTGATCGCGATCAGAAACCACCGACGTTCCTGCGACAGCCGTCTGCTGTTCGCGGGCCGCTAATTCGCTTTGCACGCCCGAGTTGGATGCATCGGTCGCGAGCCGCTCCAGCACAGCCTCGTCGACGCTAGCGGGAGCAGAGGCAACCGCCTCGTGATGCTCGCCGGCATGAGCTTCCGCCTCATCGTGCTCCAACTCCATGTGCACGGCTTCAGCGGCCAAGCCATCGGGATCAGCGTGAACGTCGACGTGACCCTCGTGTGACTCAGCGCCTCCGCTCTCGAGCACCATACCGAGCCCGACTCCGACGAAGAAGCAGAGGCAGACAACCGTCAAAGGCTTCGCGATGGCGACATGGAATTCGTTTCGTCGCACCATCGAAATCACCAGCCACGCCACCACCCCGATCAGTAAAACTAGAAACGGGGCGCAGATATACGCGAGGTAGTTCGCGTGGTCGGTCGGATGTGGATTGGCAGGGTCAAAGGTGAACAGGCCTGCAGGAAGCAAACCCATTTCCCATTTGTGAGAGTACTCGATCGCTTTCACGCCAAGGAAAATCATCGCACACGACAAAGTCGCGGATAGCATTGCGACGAGTCCCTTGTGCTGTTCCAGTTGGGAACAACGCACGGCCCAGGCCATCGTCAGCGAACTGAAAAGCAAAACACCGGTGTTGATCGCACCGAGCTTCGTGTTCAAGAATTGACTGCATCCTTCAAAGACTTCCGGACGCAGCATCCGGAACATCGCGTAGGCGACGAACATTCCACTGAAGAACAAAACCTCGGTCACCAGGAACAACCAGATCCCCAGCTTACCGCTGTCATACTGTTGCTCCGGCGTGTCGAAATGGTGAGCCAGGAACGGCGGATGGTCGTGATCGTGACCATGATCGTCGTGAGCAGCCTCAGGAACGGCTTCGATAGTGGACATGAATGCTGGTGGTGAAAAAAGGAAGTGATATCAGCGGTCGACCAAGGCAATCCCGGGTCAGTGGGAATCCTTGGCGTGAGCCGGAGCCGTTTCCGGCTGATCCTCGGGCACGATCTCTCGTTCGGGCTCAACCGACACATAGCGTTCGTTCTCTGAATCCCACTCAACATTGCTGAAGTCATAGGGATCGCCAACCACGGGGGCTCGCTCGAAGTTGTAAAACGGCGGCGGACTTGTGCAGTGCCACTCAAGCGTCGCTCCACCCCAGGGGTTCGCAGGAGCACGCTTGCCGCGGAGCAGAGACTGAACCAGCACGATCAGTGCGACGAGCAATCCAAAGCCCAGCAGCATCGAACCGTACGTGCTCATCTGATGCAGGCCAGCAAACTCGGGATCGCACGTCGCATAGCGGCGAGGCATGCCGCGGCTTCCCAGCACGAACTGAGGAAGGAACGTCAGATTGAACCCGGCGAAGACCAGCAAGGCCGAAAGACGCCCACCAAACTCGTTGTACATCTTGCCAAACATCTTCGGCCACCAGTGGAATACACCACCGAGGAACGCGACCAGCGTGCCCCCCACCATCACATAGTGGAAGTGAGCGACCACAAAGTACGTATCGTGAAGATGTTGGTCGGTAGCTAGCGTCCCCAAGTGAAGACCAGTCAAACCACCGATCGTGAACAGGAAGATGAACGAAATCGCATAGCACATCGGCGTCGTCAAGCTGATCGACCCTTTGTACATCGTTGCAAGCCAGTTGAAGACCTTGATGGCGGACGGCACCGACACGGTGAAAGTCAACGCACTGAAGATGATCGTCGTCAACGAGCTCATGCCGGCTGTGAACATGTGGTGTCCCCAGACAAGGAAACCAAGCAGGGCAATCGCGATCGAGGAGTATGCGATGAAGCGATAGCCGAAAATTCGCTTGTGGCTGTGAACACTGATCAAATCGCTGATGATGCCGAAGGCCGGCAAAATCATGATGTAAACGGCGGGGTGGCTGTAGAACCAGAAGAAGTGCTGGAAGGTAACGGGGTCACCGTTGAACTCGGGATCAAAGATTCCGATATGCATCGTTCGTTCCGCAATCAACAGCAGCAGCGTGATTCCGAGAACTGGAGTCGCCAGCACTTGGATGATGCTGGTCGAGTAGGTCGCCCACAAAAACAGCGGCATGCGGAACCACGTCATCCCGGGCGGACGCATCGTGTTGATCGTCACGATGAAATTCAATCCAGTGAAAATCGAGCTGAATCCAAGGATGAAGGCACCCGAGGTCGCCAAAATCACCGATGTGTCGGTCGTCGTGCTGTAGGGCGTGTAGAACGTCCAACCTGTGTCGAGGCCGCTGGCGCCCAACGCACAGATGAAGAAGATCGCACCGAACACCCAGAGATAGAAACTACAAAGGTTCAACCTCGGAAAGGCGACATCCTTGGCCCCTAACATCACCGGCACCAAGAAGTTCCCCAGAGCTGCGGGAACGCTTGGAATGATGAACAGGAAGACCATGATGGCCCCGTGAAGCGTGAACACCTGGTTGTACATGTTGTTCGCTTCAGACCCCGAGAACACCATGCCTTCCGGCTTGAATAGGTGCAAACGGATCAGCAACGCCAGCAAGCCGGCGATCGTGAAGGCCACGGTTACACCGATGAGATACATGACGCCAATGCGCTTGTGATCCAACGTGAAGATCCAACTGAGAATCCCTTTGGAATTCGTCAGGTAGTTTTCGCTGGGCGTCGGATAACCGGGATCCCGAACTGTCGAGCCCGAAGGGATGGATCCAGAAGACATGTCATAAACCTCTTCAATAAGACGCTCGAGGCGTCATTCGTTCAAATATTGGAGTGCCGGGCCGAAGCCCGCACGCAATGATGTTGTCGCTATTCAGCTGCCGATTTCTCGCCAGCTGCTTGTTTGGCTGCGGGCTTCACCGACTCGCTCGGCGTGTAGTCCGAAACCGACTTCAAGTATTCCACAATCGAATAAATATCGTCATCGCTCAGCTGACCCTTGTAACTTGGCATCACCGGCTGATAGCCAGCAGCGACCTTCGCTTTGGGGTACAGGACTGATTCGCGAATGTAGTTTTCGTCAGCGGTGATTGAAGCGCCCGCCGCCAAAGGACGGACGTTACCGAACGTCTCCTTGAAGGACGGACCGACTCGCTTACTGCCATCAATCGAGTGACAGCCAGCACATCCACGTTGGTTGTAGAGCTTCTCACCGTAAGAGGCTGGCGACTCACTGGGGTCACGTTGACTGTACTGCTTGATCCAAGCGTTCAAGTCTTCCAGAGTCTCATGCACCACGACGACCGACTGCATTTTGGAATGGTCTTTGCCGCAATACTCGGTGCAGTAGAGGTCGTAGAAGGTGTAGCCGTCCGGTGTGAACTGATGCTCGTCGTAGTTCCAGGTCTCGCCAAGATCTTTCGTCTTTTTCTGCGCTGCCGCCAGCGTCTCGGCATCCACCTTCTTGCTTGCCTTGGTCGGCTTGAACCACATGTAGTTGTAGCGACCCGGTACCACGTCTTTCTTTGCCCGGAAAGCGGGAACAAACAGACTGTGAATCACATCGCTGGATCGCATTGACAGCTTGGTCGGCTCGTCCAGCAAGATGTGAAGCTCGGGATGTAACACTCCCCCGCCGTAGTCCATGGTCCAGCCCCACTTGAAGGCCTGAACGCCGATGTCGTTGGCACCATCGGGAACGGTTCGATGATCCAGGTAGCTCTTCGCACCGATCACAAACATTCCCACCAGGAAGAAGGAAGGAAGAATCGACCAGGCCAATTCCAATGGCGTGTTGTGTGCGGTGTTACTCTCCGCCTTCTCTCCCTTCGGCTTGTGGTACCGATAAGAAAAGTAGAAGAGACATCCCGCGATCGGGACGAAGAACAGCACGCAGATCCACGAGATGAATCCAAACAGCCAATCGTTGTCCCGTGCGAATGTGGAGGCCGGCTCTGGAAACCACATCGACGTGGAATAGTCGCCAAGCATTGCGGGGACGAAGTTAATCAGTTCAGACATTTGAGTTGTCAGGTCAGTATCAATTTTGGAAACAACCAATCGGCAAAGTCTTGCTTAGGCTGCGTCCGGTTCAGTGGGTATTTCAGGCGAATGATTCGTATCGTCGAGATCGACCGACGCGGGTCGTTTCCTGCCGATCCAATAGGGAGCCAAACAGGCCAGCATCAGTCCAACGGTCGCCGCTCCCGCAAGTCGCATGATTTTCCACGCCTGCGGTACGTAACTGTTGCTTGTGGGGTCGTAGCTAAAGCACCACAGGATGATCTGGTCGACCGGCGACCCAACCGTCCCATCGCCAGCTTCTACCAACGCTTTCTTTAAGTCGTCGGGTTCAAAAGCGACGGCTAATGAATAGCGAGTGATCACACCATCAGGTGAGACGAAGGCTAACATCGCCGGGTGGTAGTATTCGCCAGACTTGCTGTCGTACGTGTATCGGAATCCCAGCGTGTCAGCCAAACGAGTGATGATCGGTTGCTGAGCCGTGCAAAACTCCCATCCCTCTTCGACGTCAGGCTGACTCTCCAAAAGCTGATCGACGTATTTCTCTTTGGTGTCACGAACAATCTTCGTCGTTTCTTTCGGATCAATGCTGACCGTCAAGATTTGAAAATCTCGACCAATCTGCAGATCGAGTTTCGACAAGGACTGAGTCAACTGGCTCAGTTGCACGTTGCAAAGCATCGGACAACTGCTGTAATTCAATGAAATGATCGTCGGCATCTTGCCGTCGATGAAGTAACCCGTCTTAACCTTCCGCCCCATCGAGTCAGTCAGCGGCAGGTTAAGTGGAATCCGGGTTCCTAGTTTCTGATCAACAGTGACGTTCTCAACCTCGCGAGGCACGCCATCGTTCAGAGAGATGTCCTGTCCTGACTGGAGCGATTGTTGAGCAAAGGCGTATCCTCCACCATCGCTGACAGACAAAACTGACAACGTGACAAGACAACCAAAGATCATGCGGCAAGCACGAACGATCGATGACTTAGGTTTCGTCACTTCCACTCTTTTTTTCACTTGAATTGTCGTCACCCGACTTCTCTTCGACGACCAATTTGATCGCTTCGTCGATGGGAATCGTGATGAACCCCGTCTCCGTGTCCACGCCGTAGGCGGAGATCTGCTCTGTCTGCTCGGCCAAAATCGCATTTTGACGCCGATAGTCGCTGTTTGCCTGCGTCTCGGCGTTCTGCCACTCTGCCAGCGAGTAATACAACACTTGAACCGCTAACGCAGTGACGGCCGTCACCACCACCGAACCAATTCCGACTATGAAAATCTTTCGGACGTCTAAATCGTCGTAAGCGGCCATGGCGAATCGTTGATTATTCGAAGGAAAGTTTCTATGGGCGTAAATGTCGCAGTGCGTCGATTCTGCTCTCAACGCATGTGATTAGCTGTCAAATATTCTCGAAGGCGATCGACTCACCCAAACGAGGGTCCCGCACCGCGACGACCTTTGTCTGCTGGGCCAAGCCGAGCACCAATCCGGCCAACAACGCGAGCATTCCCCCGACACACAAAATGCAGGCCACGACACCGACGGCACCGCCAGTCGTGCCCACTTCCGGCATGATCATCCAGTAGACATCAATGTAGTGCATGACCAACAAATAGACGCCCCAAAAGCAAACCAGTTTCGGGTTCCGCCGAACGTGTCGGCTCATCGTCCCGACGAAGGGAAGCATCCAATGGAAGAAGATCAGCACAAGTGCCAACACACCCCAAGTCCCGAGCTGTCGATCGTAGAACCAAATTGTTTCCTCTGGAATGTTTCCGTACCAAATCAGCAGAAACTGACTGAACGAGATGTAGGTCCAAAAGAAGACGAAGCCAAAGATCAGCTTGCCTAAATCGTGATAGTGTTCAATGGTCACTTCGTCCCGCATCGCACCGGTCCGCTGCAGCAAGAAGCTTGCAACCGCGATCAAACAATGGGCGGCCAAAATGCTGCCGGCGAACATGTAAACGCCGAACCTGGTTGAGAACCACATGGGGGCCAAACTCATGACCCAATCGAACGCGGCGAAGCTCGTCGTCAGCGAGAACAGCATCACTGCGGGGCCGCTCCAAAACTGAAGTCGATCCGTGATCGCTTTCTCGCCCGTCTCGTCCTGCCGCACAC
>JBPCVD010000757.1:0-4481 GCA_051010815.1 Rubripirellula sp. | reverse complement strand
ACGTTGATCCAGATCGTCGATCTTTCCCGCACGGTTGTCTGATAGCGTGTCACGACGGTCCTGACGCCCATCGACTCGATCACGATTCTGGGCCGCATTGCCAGCGGGTCGATTTTCCAAGTTGCCGGCTCGATTCAGGTCGCCCGCTCGATCCGCCGCATTGAGTCGATCGGCAGCATTCGAGCGATCACCGGGAGTCGCCGGACGCGTTCCCGCCTGAGGCGGACGATTCTGTAAGAAGTCGCTCGCCGCATTCCCGTTCGACGGTTTGCGATCACCCGTGCTAGGTCGATTCGGCGAATTGGGGATATCAAGAAAGTCTTGCAACTGACCCTGGGAAGGCTTCCCACCGGCAGCCGGGGTGCCGGGACGTCCACCAGCAGCTGGGGTACCGGGACGTCCACCCGTCGATGGCATCGCAGGTCGACCGCCCGCCGCTGGAGCGCCAGGTCGACCCGTCGAAGGCGTTCCGGGTCGACTTCCCACGGATGGCGTTGTCGGACGACTTCCCATCGAGGGACTTGTCGGCCGCGAAACGTTACTGGGGCGACTTCCCGTCGTGGGTCGCGAAGGTGATGAGCTGGGGCGACTCATGGAAGGAGAGCGACTGGTCGACGGGCGAGACGCAGATCGACCTCCTCCGCCGCCGCCTCGGGCTCCTCCGCCGCCGCCGCGACCACCTGGCCCACGGGCCCAACTGTCTCCGACCAACCAGCCACAAGTGGCGACCAACGCTATGATTACGAGCCAACGACGTTTCATCTCTCTACCTCAATCCTGAATCCGGAATCAGTCGATCCCGCTTGTCTTCTGTTCGTGTGGTTTCTGTCTGTTTCGCTCTAGATCGGTCACGCAACCTTTGCGGACGCCTTCTCCAGAGAATGTGGCTGCTACTTCTGCGACACAATCACTTCATCGATATTGGGCAAAATCTGATTCCCCAGCGTTCGCTGAACGGATTGAAGTGAGAACGTGCCGTCATCGTTACGGGAAATCACATTCACGGCCGAAGTTGTCTCGCCCATGGAAGTCTTTCCTTTCTTGCGAACGTGCCAGGACACTTTCCCGGATTTGGAAGGCTGTTTTGACCAGACGCCGGTCGCAAATCCTCCGTCGGAATCAAACGTCCAGGAACGGATTTTGTCGTCGACCGCGTCCCACCCGACAATCTGTATCCCCGATAGGTCAACGCCGTCATCTGTTGAAACGGTAAAGGCTCTCGTGATGAAGTTCTTGTTCTTTGTCCAGTTGCAGACCGTGTCGATTCGAATGCTCTCATCTTCATCCACCCAACTTCCGATCATCCACTCCAAGTCTTTCAGCTCGTCATAGTTGGAAAGCATTTCTGGTGCATCGTTGTCGGTGACACGATCGATCAACCATAGACCGTCACGTCGCACATGAACGGCCGAGTAGGACGTTTCCTCTGGCTCTTGATCCGAGTTGAGAAATTTGGCAACGCCTTCTTCCACCGCAACATTCGGGGACACAAACCGAACGGAATCGACGGACACATCCATCTTCAGGTTTTCCGCCATCGAAAACAGGAATTCAAATTGTTCCTTGATCGCATCGCGACCCACAAATTCGGTCCCGTCAATTCGGCTCGTGTAAACGGCCTCGGGCGACCAGAACGCAACGAGCGCGTTGACATTCCGAGAATTGAACGCTTTCACGTACGACTCGATGTTCGATCGTATCGTCCGCTCATCGTCTGCCTGCGAACTGCGTGGCGGCGTCGATACCTGAGCTACCGCCAACTGGGTGCTTCCGGTGATCATGACAAGAAAGACTGCCACCCAGGCAAGGCGGCGGGTGGCGAAACGTCTGGGGGATTCCAAGCTTCTTCGATTCATTGCGGGCCAGATGTGCATTGCGTGATTGCTCCAATTCCGAGCAACCAAATTACCAGTTTCTGGTCAAATGTGAATCAAGCGCGGAGAAAATGCCGGTCCAACCGCGATTATTAAACATGTCAAGGTTCCGGTTCCAACGCCGCTCTTCTCTATTGGATCCACATCCCACAACAAAAATCGCCGAGTGTGATAATTCACACTCGGCGACGGAGTTCTTCACAGCGATTGCAACCAATGGTTAGAAATCGGCGCTGTACTTGTTGACCATGTCGCGACGCATGGCAGCGGTCGCTTCGTCAATCTGCTGCCAAATCTGCTGAACGTTCGCAGCACCGCTGGTACGCTCTTGGCCGCGGATGATTGCGTCAGACTGGCCCTTGGCCTGCAGCGAGGCATTCATCGCACTCACACCTGCGGTGACGCTCATCGGGCCAAAGTCAATCCCGTAGGTTCCAGGAGTTCCACTGTTGGCGCGGTAACCACCATAGGGCGTGTTGGCGTAGCCTCCGGAACTTGGCTGATTGCTTGCCGTTCGCATCGAAGTTCGCATTCCGACCCCTTTCATGATCGACTCGCAATTGCGGAACGAACTGGCGATCGTTGCACCAAAGTTCAACAAGTCTTCATCGACGTTCATGATCGGCATGCGATCAATCTTGCGAGCATATCGGTCGTACCACATCGCTGCCTGACCAAACGTTTTGACATGGTCACGCTTTGGCTTCTGCCGCAAATCGTCCATCATGGATGTCAACGACTTCCAATACTGTTGCGTGGCAAGAAGTTTCGCCGTTCCCTCTTGATCTGCTCCGGGAGAGGTTGCGTCCTGCATCGCCTGCGACATCGAAGCGGGTAACTCCAAAACGCTCATCACCTTGCGGGTTCCTTCGTTCGTCAGCTTTCCTTTCAGCATGAAGGTGTTTCCTTCGACGGAAGGCTGCCAATTGCGAATGTCCTCGATCATGGCACCCTGTCGTTGCAGGATTTCGATTAGCAAAGGTTTACCGATTTGAGCCAAAATCTCCGGCGAATCGTTGAAGTCGACGCGAATCGCCCCGATCTCGTTCTCATCAATCGAGATTCCCAAAGTGATGCCCTGAGTTCCGTGGATCAAGTCGGCGAGTTGATCGATTGGAATACCGAGGTTCTTCAACGACTCCATCGACGCAGCACGTTTCTTTACTTCCTCCTTCGAGATTGCCCCGCTGATGTCCATTGCCATCACGATGGGTGTTCCCACCTTGGTTGCGTAGCCAAAGGCTCGCTCGAGATAGGGCGGCAAGGTTCCGCCTGCCGAAGTCACGTCAGTCGATCGCAGCCAACGCGCCACATCCTGTCGGTTCGCCGGTGTGTAAGAGGCAAGCATCGACGGTCCCATCTGGATCACATAGTGATCACCAGGAAGGCGTGTCGCGGATCGACCGTTGATCTCGTCCATCGTGCCGCCGTACCGCGCAGCAACCGTACTGACGTTCCGCTCATTGCGGAGATTGATCATGCCCAATTCCCAAAGCGACTCACCGAACTCATGGTCCGAGCGGCCAGCCAAAAGTACTTCCGATGCGTCTGGCGGAAGCGCCGAGATACCTGCATCGTAGGCAGCTTGTCGTCGGGCTTCCCAACGCTCGCGATCCGCGACAGGAGAGCCAAACATTTTTTCAGCGTTGATCAGAATCAACGTGTTTGCGTCGGCTGGGATCCGGTTTCTCATCCCCTTGAACTGTGCCATCGCGACAGTAGGGGTGAGCAGGAAGGCCAGCAGAAGTGAGTAGGAAACTGCGCGGTTCATTGTGTCGCTATGAGTCACTAGTGAGGATTCTGGTCGTCGAAATGGCGTCCCACCGACCTTGGTGGCCCCTTCAACGGGAGCATCGGTCCTGAACGGACCTTCCGGTAGAAACCGAATTATAGTCACTCGCGGGTTTTCGTGTATCTGTCCGGTCGAACCAATCATTTGGGATTCACCGCAAAACTTCCTCGCTTCACCGCTTTACCACCGCAGGCGGGGGAGACCACCCGGCGTTGCGAATGAAGCGGAAAACGTTGATTTCGCGTCGAGAAAAGCTATCTCATCCGACGTTCATGCGTTTCACCGCGCGGGGTCTCCGGTGGGCACCACCGCAAGCGAACCTCGCGACTCGCTAAGCTGGTCCTTTCCCTTCGGGATACCCTCGAAATGCACCGACGCGAATTTTTGCTTCGATCCGGAACCGTCAGCGCGGCGAGTCTACCGCTCGTGTCGCTGCCATCGGCGGTCGGACAAGATCCGCTTCGCGATGCGTCGAGCCCCATGTTCCCGAGTCAGCCGACCCATCAGCCGCCCCGACTTCCCTGGGAATCAAATCCGATGCTCCGATTCCCGGAGACACGAAACGGATCTGGCACTTCTTTGATTTGTGGCGTGTCGAACAACTCGACTCGCTGCAACTTCGTCAGGGTCAACCCGCGTGGAACCGAAGCTTAACCGGACATGTCATTGAAGGTTACACGTTTGGTGACTTCCGCGGGCTTCAGCCTGGGGACGAGATTGAATTCCCGTTGCGATGGGAATCGAAAGACAACTCCGAACTCGTCGGCAAGGTGGTCCGACTGGAACTACGACTTCGTCATGCCAGGCTGTATGCC
>JBPCVD010000756.1:0-6762 GCA_051010815.1 Rubripirellula sp. | reverse complement strand
GTCGTAGGTCAACGTCTGGTATTTGGGGAGGCGTTGTTGAATCCAATCACTAATCATCCTCCCCACTTGTTCATGCTGATTGTTGTCGGACGGATACTTTTGTCGAAATTGCTCTCGCAGTCGTGTGTCGATTCCGATGCCCGCTTGAGCGATCCGACAGTCTTCCATTTCAACGAATTCGATATCGTTGGGACTGCCAACCGGATAAACGCGAATTCGTTCCTTACTGCCCTGCTCGGTTGTGTGGGTCAAACTTTGGATCAGGCCGTAACGGCGGTTTTCAGTCGTGGCGACCTTGATCGCATCGTCCAACGTTTTCAATTCAGGGTCATCCGCGAAAACGGACTTTAGCATCGCAAAACGTTTGGCCGGAGTGTCTTCCGGTTCCGTCTCGTCACCCGCGTAGAACTGCGCAAAGGCGATGCGTTCTTCTTCACTGAGCGCATCGAAGGATGGAGCCCCCAGCACTAGGAACAGTTGATCCTTCAGAGCAGCACGCAACAGATCCAATTGTTTGGGACTGTTGCTGTAGAACGCCAGTTGCTCACTTCGTTTTCTGTCGCGAAGGGCCTTGGTTTCCGATTCATTCGGGACTTCGAATGTCACACGTGTGATCAAGTCACGCGCGGGAATCCCATCCTTGCGAAAGGCAAAGGGTGGCTGCCACGTTTGACAAAACGCGAGCAAGGCGACAGCCGCAACGACGGCGATCGCAATCCGAATCGCAAAGTCAGCCTTGTCGCTATCCTGCCACCATTGAACAAGACGCGGCTTTTGGATGCCGAGCGAATCGATGCGTTCCTGTCGCGTTCGTGTTTTGCTTGCACCGCTCATGGCAAAGGATCAAAAATCGTTATGCCCTGCGCTGATCGATCCGATGGATCGATCACGCAACATCCATCAGGATGTCTCCTGCAGGGACTACCGTTGATCCGTCTTTTCCCCGTGTGCTGCGTTCATCTCTCTCCTGTCACCGTCGTCGTACGCTTCGACGATCCGTTGCACAAGGCGATGGCGAACAATGTCACTCGCTTTTAGGCGGACGATGCCGATGGCGTCGATCTTTCCCAAACGACGAATTGCATCTCGCAGTCCGCTCGTGACGCCGCGAGGCAAATCTTGTTGGGTGTCATCGCCGCTGACGACCATCTTGCTGTGTTCGCCCATTCGCGTCAGAAACATCTTCATTTGCGCGACGGTCGTGTTTTGAGCCTCATCCAAAATGATGAAGGCATCATTGAGGGTGCGACCACGCATGTAGGCCAGCGGGATCACCTCGATGACATCTTGTTCCATCAGATTTCGAGCCTGGTCGTAATCCACCATTTCACCCAGGGCGTCCATCAAGGGACGCAGGTACGGATTGAGTTTGGCTCGAAGGTCACCCGGCAGAAAGCCGAGGCTTTCACCAGCTTCGACCGCGGGACGAACGAGCACGATTTTTCGGATTTGGCCTGCGCGAAGTGCTTCCACTGCCGTCGCAACGGCCAAGTACGTCTTGCCACAGCCGGCGGGGCCGGTTGCAAACGTGAGATCGTGGTCACGAATCGCTGCGACGTAATCTGCTTGACCGGGCGTGCGCGGTTTGATCCGTCGGCCCGCATGCTGGATGTCGATTTCGTCGATGGACTTCGCCAATTTCAGCGTCCCGGCAGCAACGCTGGCACCCTCTTCGGACGCGGCAACGTCGATATCTCCCGCACTCAGCTCTCCCTTTTTTCGGGACAGGTGGCGTAGCTTTTCGAGGGTCCGCGTGGCGCGCTGGACATCCTCCCCTTCGCCAGAAATGCGAATCCGGCCATCTCGCTGCGTGATGCTGACATCAAACAGCCGACGCAGCTTCCGAAGATGCTGATCGCGTGGCCCGAATAGGGTGAGAATCTCGTCAGGATTGGTGATCGAAAGCGTGGCTTCGGTCATTCAGGTGCCTGCAAGGATCGATTGGTCAGACGACTGTATTCTATACATTTCCGAAGGGATCATAGGATTCAGGGCCAACAAAGCTCCGAATCCTCCGTTGTAATCAGGCGGCGACACCTGCGGCAAAACATAAGAATGCCGGCATCGCCGCCGCAATGAGCGAGTCGGTGACGTCCCAGACGCCTCCGAGGCCCGGCAGCAGACTTCCGCTATCTTTGGCTCCCGAGTCCCGTTTGACCAAGGATTCCGCCAAATCGCCGATCATTCCGGTCACCGCGAGCAGCGGTCCAAGGCAAAGAGCCCCCCATAATGGTTGGTCAATGCCCGGGATGGATGGCGTCAAAACCGGTCCGTCGGCGGTCCCCGCGATCGCAGGAAAAAGCCATTTCAGGCAGACGAATGCAACGATCGTGGCGGTTACGATTCCGCCCACGCTGCCCTCTCGAGTCTTGCCGGGACTCAGCCGCGGTATCAGTTTGTGTTTTCCAAACGCTTTTCCACTGAAGTACGCTCCCGCGTCCGTTGATTTGGTGACGGCGATCGTCGTCATGATCGCTGCCAATCCCCAGTTGCCGTCGCCCATCGACCGCAATGCGACCAGCAAAGCCATCGGCAATCCGACATACACAGACACAAAAACTCCGCCGCAGGTGCGCTCAATAGCACCCTTGGGCCCAATTCCGTAGTGATACATCTCCGCGATCAAAATCAGGAACACTGCCGCGGTTGTCGCGATCACGATCCAGCCAAGATGCCCGACTGGGCAATTGGGTGGGTAATCCGAACCCATCAACGGCCAAAGCATTGGAAGACATGCCGAGAGTGTCACGATTGTCGTCGCCGCGATGGTCACGTTGCGTCGAATCGGCCGACCACTGTTCAGAAGCAACGTGGAGATATCCCAAGCCGTTCCAATGGCAAAGAACAGTAGTAGCGGCAAAAGCCACAGACCCTCACTTCCTGTGATCGACATTTTGGCGTCGAGGTACAGCAGGACCGCAACGATCGAAATCAATACGGCTGACGTTTTCAAACGATCGATTAGCAAAGCTTCGGGCTCCCCTTTGGATCAGATCACTGACACTCACTCGTTGACGTTCAGTCCGCCGAAGCGTCGCTGACGTGAACTGAATTCTCGAATCGCAGCAAGAAAGTCTTCGCGTTTGAAATCGGGCCAACACTTCTCGACGATCCACAACTCCGCGTAACTCAATTGCCAGAGCAGGAAGTTGCTGATTCGAAGGTCACCACCGGTTCGGATCATCAAATCGACTTCGGGCAGGTCTGCCGTGTAGAGTCGTTGGGTAATCGCTTCTTCGTCAATGGCGTCGACGGCCAGCGATCCGGCGGCGACCTCACTTGCAAGATCCCGCGCCACCTTTGTGATTTCATCTCGCCCGCCGTAGTCGATGGCGAGCACGAGTTGCGTGCCCGAGTTGTTGGCGGACATTTGAAGCGTGCGGCCCATCTCTTCGAGCACATTGTCGGGCAGGCGATCGCGGCGGCCGATGACCTTCAGTCTCAGCCCTTGCTCCATGATCGTCCGACGCTCTTCGATCAGGTATTGCTCGAGCAGATGCATCAGGAAGTCGAGCTCCGCCTGCGGACGCTTCCAATTCTCGCTCGAGAGGCAATAAAGCGTGACGGCGTCGATGCCCAGTTCGGTTGCCGTCTCGCTGATCATGCGGACGGTATTGACGCCGTGACGGTGACCTTCGATGCGGGGCAGGTCCCGGTTTTGAGCCCATCGCCCATTGCCATCCATGATGATGGCGATGTGACGCGGCCGATCTTCCGGTGCAACATCGACCAAACGGTCGAGATCGCCATCGTTTTTAACTTGATCAGCCGAGGTCGGGACCTGATCCGTCATCGTTATGCGATCGGCTGGAGTTCTAGTTCGTTCGCGGCATCCGTGAAGATCGTCTGGACTCGATCGGGACCGACGGATAAGACGCCAACGGGAATGCCGACTAATTCTTCGATTCGTTTGACGTAAGCCAATGCGCCTGCGGGGAATTCGTCGGCCCGACGGACGTCGTCCACGGGCTGTTTCCATCCTGGAATCGTTTCGTAGATCGGCTTGCAGCGTCTCAGTTGCTCGGCATGGCTTGGAACCGTTTCAATGCGTTCGCCATCGAGTTCGTAGGCAACGCAGACTTTCAGTTCATCGAGGTGACTCAGCACATCCATCATCATCAGTGCCAGTCGCGTCACGCCGCTGAGGCGCGATGTGTAGCGAACAGCGACGGCGTCGAACCAGCCACAGCGACGTGGTCGACCGGTTGTCGTGCCAAATTCGTTGCCAAGAGTTCGGATCCGCTCGCCAACCTCGTCATCCAGTTCGGTCGGAAACGGGCCACCACCGACTCGTGTGCTGTAAGCCTTGCAGACACCCAGGACTTGGTGGATCCAACGCGGGGGAACGCCGGCCCCGGCGCAGACACCGACGCCACTGCTGTTGCTGCTGGTGACGAACGGGAACGTCCCATGATCGATATCAAGCAATGCGCCCTGCGCGCCCTCGAACAAGATTCGCTTGTCGGCTTCACAGGCGTCCAGCAGGTAATCGGTCGTGTCGCCGATCATTCCATCGAGTCGTTCTGCCCATGACGCAGCCAAGGCGACGACCTTTTCCGGTGCAATGGCATCCAAGTCTTCCTTGGGGGCGCCCATATTCTTTAGCAGTGCGACCTTCTGCTCGGCCACCGTGGCGATTCGCTCGTCACGCGTCGCCTGAACCAGATCGGCCATCCGGATGGCGTGTGTCCGGCCAACCTTGTCTCGGTAGCAGGGGCCGATCCCACGGTTGGTCGTCCCGATGGATTCACCGCGTACGGCCGTTGCATTGATGAATTTGTCTTCGGCCATGTGCCAGGGCATGACAAGGTGTGCCCGTTCGCTGATTCGCAAATTGTCTCTGCAAATCACGCCTCGTTTGGCCAATCCGTCGATCTCTTCCAGCATCGTCTCCGGATTGATCACCACGCCAGGCGTGATCAGGTTCCGGACCTGAGGGTGGAGGATTCCGCTTGGAATGTGATGCAGTTTGTAGACTTCATCGCCGGCGACGACGGTGTGGCCGGCGTTGGCGCCGCCCTGATACCGAACGACCAGATCGAACTGGGGTGCAAGCAAGTCGACGAGTTTTCCTTTCGCCTCATCTCCCCACTGAAGACCAATCACACAGGTACCAGACACCACAGAACTCCACGGTTTTGATTCTTAATGCCGCAGCGGTTTCCACGGCGCAAACGGAAAAGCGTAAGCCCGAGGCGAGCGACTGGCAATGACTGGCGACAAAGATTGAGCGGAGTCGCAATGAGCCCGTCGAACGAAGGTCGGCCTATGACCTCTCAGTGTGCCGCTGCTTCCCAGATTGCCTCGTCCGCAGCACGAATCAGCGGATCAAACTGGGGGATCTCAACTGCGTTGTTTCCCTGCTCATGCTTGCGGAAGAGAAACAGGTAAGTTTCGTTTTGCGGTCGATAACGGTGGAAAAACAGCTGGTTCTTCTCGCTGACGCGCCGACGGACGCTTTCATGCGACTCTTCGCAGGGTGAACCGCCAACCAGGGATTCCGCCGCTGCATCCGCCAGGGCCGCGTATCCCTCCTCGTTGGGGAGTAGGCGATCCTCGGTCAATTCGTTGTCATCCGGGACCCAATCGAGGGTCACGACCGGCACCTTGTGTTCGGCACCGACCCTTTGAATGATTCCTCGGCACTCGCTGATCGACTGATCGTACCCCGTGACGCGAAACCCTGGCATCGCGACGGGCGTCAGCAGGATGATTCGGCGCTTTTGCTTTTGAAGTTCATCGACCAATCGTTCCAGGCCCGTTTCGAATTTCGTCACCGCCGGATCGCCATCGCTCGCTTCCGCCGAACCGTATGCCACCAGCACGACGCTCGGATCGGCGGTTTCCACGTCCCGAAGCAATCGCTGGAAACCGTCCTCCGGTCCATCGAATCGCTTTCGTGCGACGCCATGCACATCGTCGCCGGACCAGCCAAGGTTGCGAAAGCTGAGTTTCCAGTCTGGGCGTCGACACTGCAGTTCTGCTTCGAAGCTACCGGCACCCTGCATTCGCTCCACGAAGGTCCCGCCCAGAATCGCGACACGATCGTTCGGTTGAAGCAGCGGCTCGTCGGCCTTGGCGTTAACGAGAAACGAGGCCAGTAAACAACAGCAGGTGACGACACGCATGATGATTCGTGGGGCGGGCAGTTGCAGGAAGAATGGGGCGACGGCAGGGAGGATCGATTCGGCAAGTGCGTCGTTGGATTCATCCGAGCAAAACAACGAACGTGACGCTTCCTACGAAAAACGGCGGACCGAAAGGCCCGCCGTTTGTGCGGTACGAACGCGATCGAACCTCCGGAACACAGTCTAGGCCGCCAAATTCTACACGGCAGTCGGCTGGAACGCCCGGATCGGCTCGAAACTTCGCGAAGCT
Source organism: Rubripirellula sp. (assembly GCA_051010815.1). Classification (GTDB taxonomy): domain Bacteria; phylum Planctomycetota; class Planctomycetia; order Pirellulales; family Pirellulaceae; genus Rubripirellula. The sequence continues at coordinate 384 of JBPCVD010000756.1, read as the reverse complement.
ACTTTTTCACAATCTGGACCTCGATCGCTTTGACGAGCTCGGCATCGTCGGGGCTCGTTCGAGGAGCAAAACGATGGACAAGATTGCCTTCGCGATCGATCAAGAATTTTTCGAAGTTCCAGCTGACGCTGCCCTTCCCAGCGGGTTTAGCGTCTTTGCTGGTCAGGTACTTATAGATCGGGGCGGCTTCATCGCCATTGACGTCGATCTTGCTGAACATCGGAAAGGAGACAGCGTACTTGGACGTACAGAATTGCTTGATTTCTGTATCTGAGCCTGGTTCCTGACTGCCGAACTGGTTGCACGGGAAGCCAAGGACGACGAAGCCTTTGTCCTTGAACTTACCGTAAAGCTGTTCAAGTCCCGCATATTGCGGGGTTAGCC
>JBPCVD010000755.1:0-9376 GCA_051010815.1 Rubripirellula sp. | reverse complement strand
CGTTTCCCCTGGTGGGCCGATGATTCGGCGAATGAATCGTACGGAATACGCCAACACGGTTCGTGACTTACTGGGGATTCACATCAACGCGGGTCACGCGTTGCCAGATGATGGTGCCGGAGGCGAGGGCTTTGATAACGCCGCCGAAACACTTTTCATGTCGCCGATCTATGCGGAAAAGTATCTGGAGGCCGCGAGAACCGCGATCGGACATGCTCTGAAAGATCCGGACGACCGCGAACGACTCATCATCGCAACGCCAAGCGAACAGGTTTCGCCAGAGCAGGCAGCACAAAAAGTGCTGTCTGCATTCTTACCCAGAGCGTTTCGTCGCCCGGTCACGGAACATGAGATCGATGAATACCTGACCCTATTCCGACAAATCTTTGCAGAGGATGGGACCTATGGAAGTGCGATCGAGTATTCGCTGGTAGCCGCATTGGTATCCCCGAAATTTCTGTTCCTCCATGAACAACCAGGAGAGCCTGGGGAACCGAAGCTACTCTCCCACTACGAGATGGCAACAAGACTGTCGTACTTTCTGTGGGCATCCATGCCAGACGATGAGTTGTTGCAACTTGCCGAACAAGAGCGTCTACACGACGAAAGCGTGCTTGCTCAGCAGGTCGAGCGAATGCTCAAGAGCTCGCTTGATCGTCGTGGTCTACGACGCGATGCGAAGGTCCGCGGCTTCGCAACGAGTTTCGTCGAGCAATGGCTTGGCACTCGAGCGCTGGGACGCGAATTCAAGCCGGATCCGTCGGTCCCAGGGCGATACGACTCGGAGCTGGAAGGGGGAATGAAGTACGAGCCAATCTTCTTTTTCGAGGAATTGCTCTCCGACGATCGTTCCCTCCTGAACCTAATCGACGCCGACTTCACTTACATGAATCGACGACTTGCTCGACATTACGGAGTGCGTGGATCCTTTCGCGAGCAACCGAAGCGAGTGGACTTGAAGGCAGAGGATCACCGTGGCGGGCTTCTCGGCATGAGCGCCGTCTTGGCGGTTAGTTCCTTGCCACATCGGACCAGCCCCGTGCTTCGAGGCAAATGGATTCTCGAGACCATGCTGGGAACGCCACCGCCACCACCACCACCCAACGTGCCTGCCTTGCCCGAAACCGAGGCGACGAGTCAGCCAGCATCTTTGCGAGCGAGACTGGAACAACATCGATCGGACCCAACCTGTGCCTCCTGCCACGACGCCATGGATCCCTTGGGCTTTGGCCTGGAAAACTATGACGTACTTGGCAATTGGCGGAACGAGGTCGACGGAATACCGATTGATGCCAGCGGCGAGCTTCCCAACGGCGAGGCCTTCGGTGGCCCCAAGGAACTGAAGAACCTTCTCATGGGCAGGAAAGAACAGTTTGTTCGACACTTCACGCGAAAAATGCTCGGTTTCGCTCTCGCACGTGGACTGACACCCGAAGACGATTGCGTGGTCGAGACGATTACTCAAAAACTTGCAAAGGATGAGTATCGCACGCAAACTTTAATAACCGAGATCGTCACAAGCGTCCCCTTTCGGTACACACAGGATCATTGATCCTCGACGTAGCCGTTCAACCACAGCCAACGCGTTCAGGCCTTCCGCATGAACCGAGCTAATGCACATCCAAGTGAAATGGTGAGATGAGAGACGAAATCCGAGATCAGCCGACTTCCCGATCTTTATCGCGTCCAACTTTATCGCGTGGGTGCTTGTCACGTCGAACCGTGCTGCGTGGAACCGGAGCCGCGTTGGCCCTACCGTGGCTCGAAGCCATGATGCCAGACAAGGTTTCGGCGGCCGAGGAAGAAGGACAACCTCCAAGTGATACGCCCGTACGCCTGGCCGCACTGTTTGTTCCCAATTGCGTCCGCCAAGACAAGTGGACACCGGAAGGTGTTGGGCAAGAGTTCGAGCTTTCCCCAACCCTCGAGCCACTCAAGGATTTCAAGGACCAGCTATTGGTCTTAACGAACCTTTGGAATCAAGCGAGTAACATCGGCGACGGTCACTACGTCAAGACATCTGGCTTTTTGACATGCACGACCATCAACAAGTCGCTCGGGATTGACTTGAACTGTAACGGTCGCTCCATGGACCAACTGGCCGCCGACCATGCCGGCAGGCTCACACCAATCCCTTCCCTTGAGCTTGGCATCGATCCTGTTACGACCGGAGTTGACACCAATGTCGGCTACACTCGCGTCTATGGGTCTCACATCGCGTGGGCTGGCCCGACGAGTCCTCTTGCTCGGGAACTCAACCCGGGGCTCGTCTTTGATCGTCTGTTTCGTGCTGCCCACCCCCGACGGGGAACTGCGAAGCGAGATCAACTGCTACTTGACCGCGTGCTCAATGACGCGGATGAATTGAAACGTCAGCTGGGAGCGTCCGACCGGCAACGTGTCGATGAGTATCTTCAATCGGTTCGATCGATTGAAAAGCGATTGCAAAACCAACGTTCGGACACCGGCCCCCAATGGCAACCCTTGGTCAAACTGGATTTGAAAGATCGCCCGTCGGACAAGCGGTCCACCGACGACCGCCCAGAGCAATACATTGAACATGTCCGATTGATGCTCGATATGATCGCGATCGCATTTCAGACCGACACCACGCGGGTCACCACTTTTATGTTTGGCAACGCGGTCAGCGGTCGTAGTTTTTCATTCCTTGATGGCGTTTCCGGCGGACATCACGACACCTCGCATCATCAAAATGACGATAACAAGCTGCGGCAATACCAGCTGATCAATCAATGGCACGTCGAGCAATACGCCTACTTGTTGAACAAGCTCCGAAGCATGTCGGAGCGAGAGGGAACCGTCCTCGATAATTCCATGGTCCTTTACGGCTCCGGATTGCGTGATGGCAACAGCCACAGCCCACACAATCTCCCAATCCTGCTGGCTGGCAGCGGCGGCGGACGTATCGCAACTAGCCAACACCTGAAGTATGGAAATGACACGCCACTCGCGAATCTGTACGCGGCCATGCTAAACGCTTTCGGCACCGGCAAAACGAGCTTCGCCGATAGCACCGGTATGCTTCCAGGTATCTTGACCTAGTCGACATTCGGCGGCGCGGACGACCGAAGCTCGGCACTCGTCAGGTCGCCGATCGACATGCACATCACGATCATCGCAAGCGTGAACGATCGATTGCCGAAAGAGAATTCAGTCTTCCATTTGCCGCTTATCCAAAACGCTTGGCAGTAACCGTGTCGGCGAAAGTGGAAGACAATTTCCCAACGCCGCTGTTAAAAAAGCGGTTCCGTCATTTCGCCATTCAAGTTCTCCCACAGCTCCACCAAATCAGCCAGGCGCTGCGTGTTCGAGCCGGCCAAGTCACGCTCTTCCGAAAGATCTTTCGAAAGATCGTAAAGCTCCCACTTTGCGGGGCCCCCTTGCTTCCTGCCACCCATCCGCACCAATTTCCAATCGCCATGTCGGAGGCCAGACTTGCCTCCCTGCCGCCAAAAGAATGTTTCGTGTGGCAAGCCGGAATCCTCACCCGTGAGGTAGGGAATCAGATCCACTCCCTCCACTTGCTTGGGCGCGGCTTTCCCTTGGCTGTGCGCTACGGCGGTCGCATAGATATCGAAAGAGCTGACCGGGTTTTCATAGACCTGACCGGATGGAATCGTCCCTTTCCACTGGACCATGAACGGTACTCGCAATCCTCCCTCGTACATCGTGCCTTTTTGTCCGCGAAGCGGCGCATTGGAGGAAGTCAGCTCGCGTGTTGTACCACCATTGTCGCTCAAAAAGAAGACAATCGTATTCTCCTCCAAACCCGATTCACGCACCTGCTCCATCACCGCACCAACACTGTCATCCATGTTGGATAACATTGCGGCAAAAATCCGCCGGTGGATATCTTCGATGTGCGAAAACTTTTCCATGTAGGCATCCGCACCTTGCAACGGACTGTGCACAGCGTTGTAGGCGAGATACAGAAAGAATGGTTTGTCGTCGTGACGATCAATAAAGTCGACCGCCTCCCGCGTTAGCGCATCGGTCAAGTACTCTGACTCCACCACCGGCTGACCACCTCGGGTGATCGGATTATCAGCATCGTAGTCTGGTTCGTTCCCGCCCATGTGGTCGGTATAGATGAGCCCTTTGTCGCCACTCCAACGCCCCTTGAGTCCACCTGGAAGTGTCTTGCGACGCAACATCGTCGTCACACCCTTGTAAGGCGGCGGAACGAAATAGTGCCCCTCGTGCATGAACCCAAAAAATTCATCAAAGCCATGGCGAAAGGGGTGGAATTCAGCGGTTCCACCTTGATGCCATTTGCCAATCAAACCCGTGGTGTAGCCTGTATTTTGAAGGGTTTCAGCGATGGTGACTTCCGCACCCGGCAATCCAATGCCAGGTTGTTCGTTCACAGCTCCGATTGGATTGAATTCATAGCCAAAACGCGTTGGCGTGCGTCCAGTCAGCAACCCCGCGCGAGAAGGACTGCAGTTAGGACCCGCCACATAGCCATCTGTAAATCGAACGCCGTTGCTCGCAATCGAGTCGATGTGAGGCGTCGGTATTTCAGGATTCCCTTGGCAACTGAGTTCTCCATAACCGAGATCGTCGGCGAATAGAACGATGATGTTGGGCTGGCCAACTTTTGCAGCAGCTTGGGTATCGGTGACTTGGGCATCGGCAACCTGCGCATCGGCAACCACTGCATCCGAAACCAGCGCGCCGATAACAACAACCGTCGCAACCAATATCGGCGTGTTAAAAAGTCGACTCAATCGTGTAACCATCATGATGCTCTCCTAGATCGGGCGTGTTCATTTCTTCCTGCGAGGCCTCGGCGGAGGGCCGGGCACCTTCTCGGCGTCTTGCGGAACCGGCGCGTCTTTCACAGACAACATCCCGCCGGCCGGCAATCGCTTCAGCTCAACGTCCTTCACTTGAACTCGCATCGCAGGTCCACGATGCACCTGCAACGCGATCACTCCTTTCTCTGCACGGCCCGCTGGATCGTGATCGATGATCTCAGCACAAACCTCTCCATTGAGTTTGTGGACAAGCTTGTTTCCCATCGCGATGATCTCGAATGTGTTCCACTGCCCGAGATCGATTTCCTGCACGGGTCCGGTCGTCCCGACAAGCCACTTTTCGCCCTGTTCATCGACGATCACTTTTTGTCCGTGCTTCGCCACGATTCCGCGGCCGCGTTCATGGTACAGCATCCCGTTGTTTTCGGGCTTGGGATGGATATCGCACTGGTATCCGCCAACCACATACTCGCCCTGATCTGCGAGTTGCTTTGATCGATACTGGATGCCGGAATTGCTGTTGCCAATCAATCGCACTTTCGCACGAAGATGAAAATTCTCAACCTCGCCGTCCCAGATTAGAAACTTGTTGTATTCCAGCGGAGCATCGTCCGTGGTCACGCCTGTGATGGCATTTTCCTGGACCGACCAAAGCTCACGGTCGCCGGACCAACCTTGCAAGGTTGATCCATCGAAAATCTGTTCAAATCCGGGCTCGATGGCTAGCGATTGACTGCTCATCAATCCAAAGGATAGACACGCTGTCAGAATCAAATGCTTGGGACGCACGTTGGTTTTCTCCCTCAATTCAAAATGGAAATGGTCGATCGTTGACCAGAGTTGTTCTTGGCGGCGGTTTGGCGTGTTTCGGCCAACGGACCGTGGCGGGTGCATGGCATCTTGTCGCTGTCCAATCAGACAGCCTTCGACAGCTGCCTGCTAGAGGCCCTTTTCAGTGGGCGGGAATCGCTTTCGACTATCACTGTCGACTGGCCGCCCGGTCCGCAAGCTCCACCACTCGCCGGCCCGTTCCTCGTCGTAGTGCGGGTTAGGATAGGGCATTCGGGCAATCACATCCTGACGCCAAGCGTTTAGTTTTTTCTTCAAATCTGCAGCGCGACCCGCGCGTTCGCCGACCAGATTCTTTGTTTCGCCGATGTCTTCGGACAGCTGATAGAGTTCGACATCTCCTGTTCCATCCAGATACTCAATGAGCTTCCAATCCCGTTCTCGAATGCTGCTTGCCGGGCGATCGTGGTGGTAATGGGGATAGTGCCAATGCAGCGCGTCTCGGTCCAACTCCGTTTTCGGATCGTTAAGCAAAGGCATCAAGCTCACGCCATCGATCGTCTGTTGTGCCGGCAGCTCACCCTGGGCTAATTCGACGAACGTTGGGAAGAAATCGTAGCTGATGGAAGGCTCTGAACAGACCGTTCCGGCCTCCACGACCGGCGGGTACTTCACGATCAGCGGAACTCGAACACCTCCTTCATGAAGTGAGCCTTTTTCTCCTTTCAGAGGAGCAAGGCTGGAGACATTGTCATCCGCGACTTCGCGATAATCGTATCTTCGATACAAGCCTCCATTGTCAGACGTAAAGACGATCATCGTCTTCTCCGTAAGCCCCGTCTCCTCCACGGCGTCCACGATTTGACCGACCATGTCGTCACAGTGCTCGACCATCGCAGCGTAAACGGGGTGCGGCAGATCGCGTTTCGTCGATTTCGCTCTCTTGGTGTACTTGTCCACCTTATCCGACATCGCACCCAATGGGATATGCACAGCGAATGGAGACAACATCAAGAAGAACGGATCATCGCTGTTCTGCCTGACGAACTCGGTACAAAGCTGCGCCTCGTAGTCGGTCCGATACTGTCCTTCCTTTGGTTTCTGGATTCCGCGGCTTTGCACTCGAAACCTACCGGGCAGATGGGGTCCGCCGATAACTGCGGAGAAATCGTAGCCTTGTCGGTCGGGTTGGAGGGACGGCCCATTGCCAAGATGCCATTTCCCGACATAGCCGGTGGTATAGCCCGATGCCTTGAGCGACTCAGCAACCGTGACCGTATCGAGCGGCAGCGCCATCGTCGTCAACGGAGTGATCACTCGCTCGAACGGTCGCCAATGCCCTGGAATGTGCGCCGTGATTCCAATTCGAGCTTGGTTTTGCCCCGACTGGACTGCGCAACGCGTGGGCGAGCAAACCGCGCCCGCCGCATAGAAATCGGTAAACCGCATTCCATCCGAAGCCAACTGGTCAATGTTGGGCGTGTCAATGAAATCGTTGCCATAACAACCAACGTCCTTCCATCCCATGTCATCAATGAAAATCAACACGATGTTGGGGCGATCGGAAGCCGCGAGCTGCGGTGAGGTACACGCCAGAGCAAAGGCCGCACAAAGGAACGATACAAAATATCTCACAACGATCCTACGATTTCTCAGGACGAACTCGCCGCCAGGAAAGGACGGCGGAGCACAAAGCGGGAGGTTACATCCAAACGAATTTCAGCCAGCCATGTTCGTCTCAGCGGCTGCGCACCATGGTAACCGAGAACGCCCGTTCCGTTCGCGACCCGATTAGATGTTCCTAACACAAAGACCCGTGACCCAATCGACCGCCGGAATTCTTGAAACGCGGACCGCCGCTGCAAAGAATCGGTGCAGCCGGAGCTTCCTGTGTCATCGTAAGCAAATTTCGACGCGGTAAATGAATCCGCGAGCGGTTTGATGGAAGGGACGCCACAAAAGATCGGCGTTCTTCATCGGCGACGTCGTCGGTGGACGACGGCCGAACCACAGCGGCGACCGCGAAAAAAGCATTCGCACCCACTGAATTCGGAGCATACCAGCGTGATAAGAGCTCGCGCGTGGTTCATCCGCAATCGCACCGACTGCCCGACGAACTCGGGAGCCAGCACACGTTTCTTACCACCGCATGGAAACGCCCCAAACCTGTGGGGCCGTTTCAACATGCAGCGGCTTTGTATTGACGGGAAATCTTGAACCGGTCTTCGCCGACGATCGCCTGCGATTCCCCTCGGGTAGCTTCACCCATGTCGACGCACGGAAATCCGAACGAACGCTCTGATGAACTTCCGCGTCTTGCGACCAAGTTGTGATGCAGAGTTCCAGATAAAAAAGAAGCGCGAACGAGAACCGTCTCAAATCTTAGCGTTCGTTCATGGCGAAACGAGGTAAAATTCGGTGGACCACATTCGCGCTTCACAAAACGCTGGTGGGAATCGAACCCACTTCGCCCGGGTTGCAACCGGTTGCCTGGCCATCTGGCTCCAGCGTTGATTGGGCTGGCACGGAATCGTTCAGTACCGGGCGTGCCCGGAATCGAGACTCTCTGGTCCAACCGTAGTGTCGCGGCACTTGGAAGCTGGCAACTGAAACTTCTCCTTCGCCCGCCTTCGCAACCTTCGTTCATTCATCTCTAAAAGTAGTCGTCGCGATTGACACCATCAAAGACGTCCCGATCGAAGGCAACACCGTTTGAAACGTTTGTTGCTTCCACAGGGACACAGATCATTGCGTCCCAGCTTTTCTTGCAACCACTTGCCTCGAATGAGGCGGATGCCACGCTTAACCTGTGTCTCGGATGGATAACCTTTACGGCGTTTGCTCATCGGCTCGAAAGGAGTCGCTTTCATCGTGTTCGTATCGCATCGGTCCACTCCAACTTCGGAGGTGTTTCTAAGTTTCACAAGTGCTCTCGCCGGGAATCGAACCTGGTCTACGACCTTCGCAAAGTCGCGTGCTGTCCAGCACACTCCGAGAACATGATTCGGCAATCCAACCGAGCACCCCGCCAGGGAGTCGAACCCCGTCTAACGGTTCCGAAGACCGTCGTGCTGTCCATCACACTCGCAAGGCATGTTTCTTTCGTCGCGGCTTGGCCGCCACTTGATGTTCGTCTCGATAGACAATCATTCCTGGTTGACTGGTTCGCACCTTTGTCACGAAAACACCTTCGTCCTCGAGCACATGGGCCAATTCCCAAAGGCGACTGATGACCGGTTGAGAGTTCGAGCAAAACCAAAACAAGCATCGCCAATCTGAATCGTCCAATGACGGAACCGTTAAATTCCGGTTGAACCACATCAGCAATTCGCGGAGTCGATCGCGTGTCGCATCGGGCAACGTCGCTTGGTCTTCAATGCGGCCGGCGGCAACAAAAATGCCGGCGGGGCGAGCCGTGTAGTGGCATCGCAATTTGGTTTGAAATCGAATGTAGGTGTCCATTGCTCATCAAGTTGTCTCGGCGTGTAATCAAAGTCGTTCATTCGCCAACGACCGCGAACCGATTCATCCTCGAGCCGTTGTGCAAACAAGCGGAAGGCAAGGGAATCGAACCCTCATGACCTGTTGTGGTCGCGCGGTGTAGCAAACCGGCCCGGCAAGCCGTATCCGGCTACCTCCCGATAGTCGACATTCACTCCGTGAACGATTCGTTTTCAATGCGCTGCGATCGCGGAGCGATCAGCGACAATGAGTGGACCGGAAGGGAATCGAACCCTTCACACCGATCTTGCAAGGATCAGTCGCCCCCTTGGAACATGCCAGCCCATTTTCAGATCTCATTCAGA
>JBPCVD010000754.1:0-2643 GCA_051010815.1 Rubripirellula sp. | reverse complement strand
CAGCGGTAGGTTCATCTGCGGATGACATAGAGAGCGATTTCGATCGTGGAACTGAGAAGCAAAGCATGAGGAGCGGAATTCGTCCGTCTCCATTGTGAACCACGTGCTCGGTCGCCGCAAACTGGTTATGACCATTGAACTGCGATGAGTGTCCGTAGACGACGCATCACGGTGGCCAGGCGACCGATTAAGCGACTGCGCGATAAAGGCCGCGAGTGCGGTCCTCATCCAGGGGGATCGGATTGAACGTGCCGGTCCACTGCTTCAAGGCGTCTTCCACGAATGTCTCTATTCCCGAGGAGGGAATCGACAGTTCATCGAGCGAAGTCGCCAATCCCGCTTCTCGCAACCAATTCACCACCATCTCCGCCAAGCGGTTCGGCGCGTCATCGACGCTGACCGTTGGATCTACTTCTCGCATCAGCTCGGCGTACCATTCGGCATGGATCGAACCGTTCATACGAATCACGGCGGGCAGCATCAGACCCACAGCTTGCCCGTGGGTGATGTCGTAGTGGGCGGTTAACGGATTGGCCGTCGCGTGAGCAGCGCCAAGCATGGAAGTCTCGATCGCCATTCCGGCAAAGCAGGCTCCCAACTGCATCGAACTCCGCGCCTCCAGGTCGGCACCATCGTCGAGGACCCGCGAAAATCCTCCCGCCAGCATGCCAAACGCTCGCCGACTGTAGGTTGTCGACAGCGGGTTCCGTCGCTTCGTGACATAGGTCTCGATCGAATGCGAGATGGCGTCGATACCTGTCAATGCTGTGACGCTGACCGGTTGGGTGAGCGTTAGCTCGGGGTCCAAAATGGCGATGCGGCAAGCTGCACGTGGGTCGCCACATGCCATCTTGGTGTGGGTTTCGGCATCGCTGATCAAGGCAAAGGATTGCGCCTCGCTGCCTGTGCCGGCGGTCGTCGGAATGGCGATCATGGGCAACATCTCACTCGTTGCCTTGCCCACGCCGTGATAATCGTGAATCGTGCCGCCACACGAATAGACGAAATTGATGCCCTTGCAGCAATCCATGCTGCTGCCGCCACCTAAGCCGACGAGCAAGTCCGGCTTGACTTCCGCGGCCCGTTTTACGCCCGCGTTGACCATGTCCGAGGTTGGATTCTCAGCAAAATCGTGGAACGAGGCGACCTCTAGTCCTGCTTCACGAAGCGAGTCCAACGCGGCGGCATCATGCCCCGCTTCCATGATGCCACGATCGCTGACCACGAGCACACACCGGGGACGAAACTCTGAGGCGAGGGCCCCCAAACGTGAGATTGTGCCCTCACCAAAAATGAATCGGGTCCTGCTTTGAATATCAAATGGCTGCATGAACGCACGCTGAAAGTTGGATACACCCAAATCGACAATCTTCACGACCGCTGCCATAGCGGAGCCGATACACCCTTACCTTAGAGATCCGGCCAAAGGATGCCTAGATCGAGCTTTCCCTTGCTTCTGAGCCTCCTTTTTCCCTCCGAGGATCGGGAAACACGATTACGGTGCAAGACCGCTGAGGTCCAGGCTGTCGTTCATCTCTTGTTGAAGGGTAACGAGTTGCCCGAATAAGTCAGTAACCACGGGCTGCATGGAAGGTTCTGCCGCAAGATCACTTTTTTCCAGCGGATCCTTCTGGATGTCATAAAGCCGAAGTGTGTTGGCCTCGGGGTAGGCGATCAACTTGTAACGATCCGTACGAATGCTTCGTTGTTTCGCCAGGTAGCATCCGTAAATGGACTCGTAGGGACTTTCGTTGCCTTCAAGCATCGGTAGCAGGCTGTGAAATTCAACATGCTTTGGCTGCTCGATGCCCGCTAGTTCGAGCGTGGTTGGCATCACGTCCTGAAGATAGATCGGCTCGTCAATCTTCTGATTGCTTTTGACCCCAGGGCCCGCGACGATGAAAGGAACACGCACACTGTGGTCATACATGTTCTGTTTCCCAAACAGTCCGTGCTGACCTACCGCCAAGCCGTGATCCGCCGTGAAGAAGATCCAGGTGTTGTCTATCTTTCCTGTTGCCTCTAACGCATCCAGGATTCGCCCGATCATCGTGTCCATGTGCGTAATAAGAGCGTAGTACTCCTGACGGTGGACGCGTACGGCCTGTTCTGTGCGGGGGAACGGAGCCAATCGCTCGTCACGAAGCTTCTTTCCACTTCCGATCTCTTCCGCATAGGGATACAGCGGTTGGAAGTTCTGAGGAACTTGAATCGATTCAACCGGGTACCGATCGACGTATTCGGCTGGTGACTGGCGTGGGTCGTGAGGAGCATTGAAGGCCAGGTACATGAAGAAGGGGGAGCTTTCCTTGGCGGCATCGGCGAAGTAGTCATCCGCGTGATTCGCGACCACCTCGCTCCAGTGCGTGCCGCCTTCCCAGAATCCACCAAACTTGGGATCCGAAGGCGACCAAGGATCCGTGCCGTCAACGGTCGGGCGGTTGTAGCCAGCCTCCGTAGCCTTTGGCATCCCCGGGCGGATGTCGCGTGCCACATCAAACGCCTTGGCGGCGTCCGCCTTGCAGTGCCACTTCCCCGTCATGTAGGTGCGATAGCCAGCGTCCTTCATGTATTCGCTCCACCAACGTCCTTGCTGGCGTTCCCGTTCGGATTGGTTGTGAATCGCGTTTGCGTTCCAAACGA
>JBPCVD010000753.1:0-9584 GCA_051010815.1 Rubripirellula sp. | reverse complement strand
AAGACGTCAGATTTCGGTGGCTGAGTCGTACTCTTGCTCAGGCAGATAAATGAGCTCTGTCTGCGCACAGGTCTTTCGAATGAAGACGCCGATATCGTCCAGCAGAGTCCCTGTGGCGGCGTTGATGTTGATGAGCGAGGTCGTGTAGCGAGCGACGTCGGTGGCTAGTTGGACGCGTGATCTCAGTAATTCCTCTTGCGCATCGAGCAAGAATTCGATTTGAATCTTGTCCGCTGCGAAGAGAGCCTCGGAAGCTGAAAGACGCTGCTCGGTCGCATCGACCTCAGCTTGGGACGTCTGTAACGATGCGTAGCTCGAGGATACTTCTGCGTACGCATCGCTGATTTGGTGGCGTACGCTTCGTTGTTGCTCACACAAGATGACACGGTCGCGATTGAGCTTTAGTCCCGCGTTGCGAACAGCGGCATGTGCCTGCCGGCGACCGGCCACGACACCCATCTCCAATCCGAATTCCCACTCTTGATGGTCGAGCGAGAAGAAGTCCTTGTAGGCACTGCTAAATCTCGAGCCACCACCAGTCAGGTCGTCGCCGAATCCACGAAGACGGTAACGACCAATCAGGTCCATTTGGGGCAGCAAGAAATTCTTAGCTGCCAGAAGTCGCAGTTTCTGTTGTCGGACCGCCAAACCTTGCCGTTGCAGTTCTGTTCTGGCGACCATTCCTCGGCTGATCAAGAGATCATAGTCGTAGACAAATCTCGCGTTCGCAGGCGAGTCCGCAGGCCGCAGTAGTTCCCGATCGACGATCGGAAGCCCAGTCAGATTTCGAAGCCGACGTTCCGCCACGTAGAGTCCGCCCTCGCCCCGTTGGCCCCCGAGGGCGATCTGGACCTCACGTTGGTATCGGTAGTACTTGGCACGCGCCTGTGCTTCTTTGTTCGCCTCTCCACCTGCCAGCTTCGCTTCGCTCTTTGCCAGCACTGTTTGCCAAGTGCGGTAGGCGAGGTCACGCGCGTCAACGACACTCTCGTAGTTACGATAAAGTCGATCGAGATCCCAGTAGGCCGCATACAGCTCCTGGACGAAGTCCCGAACTTGGATTGCAAAGTCAGCATCACTGATTCGGTCATTGAGCCTGGCGATGACGATACCGTTGCTGAAGTTAAACCCAGGCCGCGCATTGGGGCCCGCGATTGAGTTGAACTGTTTGCCTGCCCCACGCAGCAATGGCTGACGGACTCCCGCCTCGAGTTGCGTTTCCCAATAGCTGGGAAAACGATTCCCCAAACGATTGTTGTTGTCGTAACCGTGAAGGCCGACGACGTCCCACACCGCCCCGGTCATGTTGCGTCGCCGCCACTCAGCGTTGACTCCGACCAAGTCCTGAACCAACTCCTGGACGGCACCTTCTTGAAGCGCATTATTGAAAACGCGATCGTTATTTTGGGCGTTGACGCCACCACTGAGCACACTGTCGAACTCAGCCAAAGCAGCCTCGGGTCCGAAGAACGGATCACTGCTTGTGATCTGAGGATCGAAGACGGTTGTAGCGCTGCCGGGATCCTGTAGCACGCGAAGCCCCAACGGACGCAACACTTGGCTGTTGGTGAGCGCATAGTCGAGCATTTCGGCTTCGGTCAATTCCCGGAAGGAACTCGGTTCCACACTCGCGTCGCGGGGGCGAAGTCCAGCATTCGTGACAAAGGGCATGCTGTCGGGCAGTACCTCTGCGGGCAAGATCTCGACGCCCGGGGCCATGCGGTCGGTCGACGTCGCCATTCCGTCATTCGCCGGACGGTGATTCGCCAGTCGAAAACGTGAGGCGTCAGTCGGGCCATCCTTGGCGGCAGGTTTCGGCTTCGTTGCCGCGCAGCCAGCGACCCACGTCAGGCAAAGGCATGCCAGCGCGTTTGCAAGAAGTGAAGTGCCCCAGTCATGCAGGCGAGCAGGTTTCGACAACAGGTTCATCCTTGAACCGAAGGCTTGAGCCGCGAATTCATCTGCGAAGCGAGCGATTCCGTCCCTTCGCTTCCGTCTTTTTTACTATCGGGCATCGGAAATTGGCGGGTGATCCGAGCCGAATCAGGCAGCAGACACGTCAGAACCGTCACGAAAACGCATGCAGCGGCCTCGCGATTTGGGATCGATTCTCCTCCCTCGTCTGTCACAGGCGATCTGATCCGCGTAGAACGAATAGCTTGTCATAAAACGTGACGATGTTAACGAGCAGGAAATATGTCCGATTTGGATAACACCTCCGGTGTGAAGGCCTTCACTCTCTGGCGGATGATCCGCGCAAGCATGACTCATTCGTGGCGGGTTTCCCTGTCCGTTGCGTTTGGCGTTGCCACTGCGACCGCAGTCATCGTTGGTGCGTTGTTGGTCGGGGACTCGATGCGTGGCAGTCTTCGAGGTTTGACGATTGAGCGATTGGGGAAGACTCAAAATGCGATCTTTCCAATGGGGTTCTTTGAAATCGATGGTCTGACCGCGCCGCCGATCAAGCCAATTCCCCTCATCCTGTTTGACAACGGAACGGTCGAGACACGCGACAAGAGTGGTTCGATTCGCCGGGCAGGCTCCGTTCAGGTCGTCGGCTGTGACGACGAGTTCTGGCGTCTCGATGCCTCGGGCTTGGGCGAGTTGCCGCCGTTGACGGAGGATTCCGTCATCTTGAATCAGGCGATCGCGAATGAGTTGGGTGTCGAGATTGGCGATGTGGTGACACTCCGGCTGCCGGCTGAGCAAGCCGTCCCAGCCGATAGCCCCTTGGGACGTCGGGATTTGCAGACGGAAGGTCTCCCGCGGATGCGTGTGATCGAGATCGTTCCAGATCGCGGTTTAGGACTGTTCTCGGTGTCCCCGAGTCAGGCGGCACCGAGAAACGTATTCGTCAATCGTCGCGCGATCGGTGACGTGTTAGACAGGGAAGGGCAGGGCAACGCTTTGTTGTTCGACCAAGAAGTATCGATGGAGGACTTGAACGTCGGCTTGGAGGACATGGGGCTCTCGCTACGAGAAATACGTCGTGAGTTTTCACCAGCCGAGGGTGATGTGAAGACGATCTATGACTACTACTGGCTGACCAGTGATCGTTTGCTGCTGCCCGAGGCGGTGGTCGATCGTCTGGCAAGCGTTTTGCCTGCAGATCAATTGACGGAGACCAGTACCTATTTGGCGAACGCGATTGAACGACTCGATGATGCGGGCAAGGTCGTAGCCACCGTCCCGTACAGCACGATCACTGCAGTGGATTCGACGCCAGCGTTACCACTGAATTACGAATGGGATGATTCGTCGAACGGTGACGCATCGGGTCGGATTCCTTTAGTGATCAATCAGTGGGCAGCGGATCGGTTGCAAGCCACCAAGGGGACTCCGTTGCGAGTGGCTTACTATGAGCCGGAGGTTGAGAACGGAAACGAAGTCGAGAAGTACTTTGACGCGATCGTCACGGAGGTCGTTCCGATCACCCAACCGGCCACGCCCTATCGCCGTCGTCGTGAGGCGACCTTCGATCAGCCGCCGACGGTCTACAACGATCCCGACTTGACGCCGACAGTTCCTGGGGTCACCGATCAAGATTCGATCAGCGATTGGGATCTACCGTTTCCGCTCAAGAGAGAGATCTCGAAAGAGGACGACCTTTACTGGAATGAGTACCGGCTGACGCCGAAAGCATTTCTCCCGCTAGCGGACGGTCAACGCCTGTTTGGTAGCCGGTTTGGAAAGACGACGGGTCTCAGGATCTCGAAGAACGCGGCTCAAGACATTGACCAATTGAAGCGGCAGCTCTCAACGGAGCTAGCCCCGGTTTTGGGTGACCTGGGGTGGTCCGTGCGACCGATACGCGAGCAACAGCTTGCGGCGTCTCGAGGGACGACGCCTTTTGATGGGCTTTTCCTATCGTTGAGCTTCTTCGTCATCTTGGCGGCGGTGATGCTGATCGCAATGCTGTTCCGATTGGGCCTGACCGAGCGGATGAGGCAATTCGGCACGTTGCTGGCGGTGGGTTGGAATCCGCGTCGAGTCGGGTCTTTGGTGTTGGGCGAAGGATTGATGATCGCCGCATTCGGGGCGTTGCTGGGGCTGGTCGGAGGAATCATTTACGCGTGGGCCGTATTGTGGGCGTTGCGGTCATGGTGGGTCGGCGCAGTAACGGTCCCCTTCCTCACTTTCCACTGGACGGCGCGAAGTTTGTTGATCGGCAGCTTTGCTGGGTGGTTGGTCGCGGCGATCACATTGATCGTGACCACGCGTTGGCTGACCAGAGCCGACGCTCAGTCCCTACTTTCGGAACGCGACTTGGACACGACGATTGATCGTCGTGCTGGAAAGAGCAGACTGCCAACGATTGCCGCTGCGGTGGGCCTGGTCTCGCTGTGCATTGCCGCCTTCGGTGCAACGGCTGGTGGTCAGGTTGCGGCCGGCGCGTTCGTCGGTGGAGGCATGCTGCTGCTGGTGGCCGCGTTGATCTTTATCTATGCCCGTTTGAGGCAACCACGACGGATCACGGCTTCGTCGGAGGTTCGCTCGTTTTCTGTTCGCGGACTTGCCACGCGGAACGCTTCGCGGCACCCACTGCGAAGTACGATGACAATTGGCTTGATGGCGGCCGCCGCATTCTTGATCATCGCAATTTCGGCGTTTCGCTTGCAACCGGGCCGGCAGGGCACAGGAGGATTTACGCTGGTCGGGCAGACGTCGCAACCGCTGTACCGGGATCTACGTGAAGCGACCGTTCGATCGGAACTTTTGGGACCCGATGCGGCGACGCTCAAGAATTCGATCATTGTTCCGATGCGTTTGCGAGTCGGCCAAGATGCCAGTTGCAACAACCTGTATCAGGCGACGCGTCCCACGGTGTTGGGCGTTCAGGAATCGTTTGCGGATCTGTTTCGTGCGGACGCAACAAGGCTTGATGGATTTGAGTGGGCGGCCAGGGGCGATGTCCCACAAGGTGCATCTCCATGGGATGCGCTCGCTGTTCCGGCGACAGGGACGGCGGAAGATCCAATCCCTGTGATCTTGGACCAGAACACCGCCATGTGGAGTCTGCAGATGATGAAAGGTGTGGGTGAAACACGCGCGTTCGCCTACGAGCCAGACAAGCCCGTGCATTTCCGAGTGGTCGCGTTGTTGGCGAATTCGATGCTGCAAGGAAAGTTGTTGGTCGGCGAAACAAACTTTGAAACACTCTTTCCGAATGTGAGCGGGTACCGCTACTTTTTAATTGCCGATGAGGCTGGCCAGGCGGCGTCCGTGGCATCGGTCCTGGAGAATAGACTGGGGGATGTTGGGATGGACGTTTCCAATGCGAACGCGATTCTGTCAGGCATGCTTGCTGTCCAGAACACTTACTTGCGTACATTTCAAAGCCTCGGCGCCCTTGGGTTATTGTTGGGCACGATTGGGTTGGCCGTTGCTCAGTTGCGTAGCGTGCTGGAACGACGCCAGGAGTTGGCCGTCATGCAGGCCGTTGGATTCAGCAAACGTCGGCTTGCAAGTGTGGTGATGAGTGAAACGGCGACACTGTTGTTGCTCGGGATTGGCTGCGGCGCCGTCTGTGCGATCTTGGCTGTGTTGCCTCACGCGCTGCTGAACGGACTCGACCCACCGATTGTGGAACCGTTGCTCGTGGTGTTGGGCATCATCCTGTTTGGCATGTTGGCTGGCTTGCTGGCTGTACGACGGGTCAGCCGGATGCCGTTACTCGAATCATTGCGTTCGGAGTGACGCAGAATGATGCAACGGATGTTCGATCACTTTGTCGACCCAGCCGACCATTTGGCGTTGGATGAGGCGATACTAATGCGTTCAGAATCGAGCGGCCCCTCGCACGACGTGTTGCGAGTCTGGGAGTTCACGCACCCAGTGGTGATTGCGGGACGATCGACACGTGTCGATTTTGAAGTCAACACAGACTACTGCCGCGATCAGGGAATCCCGGTGTTACGCCGGTGTAGCGGGGGCGCGTCCGTGGTGGGCGGCCCGGGCTGTCTGATGTACAGCGTGGTCTTGTCGCATCAGGGGCGTGAGGAACTGAAAAGGATTGATGCGGCCCACGCGTTCGTGATGGGGCGCGTTTTGAAGGCAGTCCGGCAGCAAGTGGATCAGGCAGAGCTTCAAGGTATTTGTGATCTGACGTACAAAGATCGCAAGTGCTCAGGCAACAGCCTTCGGGTAACACGCGGTCGGCTGCTTTATCACGGCACCTTGCTCTATGACTTCGATTTGTCGTTGCTTGCTAGCTGCCTTCTTGAGGCGCCTCGCCAGCCGACATACCGACAGGGGCGCGGCCACGGTGCTTTTGTTACGAATGTCCCGATTGATCCAACGGCATTCGCAACAGATTTCGCACAGGCATTTGGGGTTGAGGGTACGGCCGATGCGAATTCTTTGCAGACACAGATTCGCGAGCTGCGTGAACAAAGGTATGATTCGCAAGCTTGGCATTTCCGTCACTGAGTGAACCTACCGAAGAGAGCGAAACGTTGGCCGATAATTCCGAGATGCAGAGGCTACGAGATCAACTTGCCGCCAGCGGTCAGGACCATGTCTTTCGTTTTTGGGGCGAACTTGATCCGGCCCAGCGGGAGCGTCTCCAGACGCAATTGGCCGGGTTGGATCTGAACGAACTGGCGACCCTTGTCGGTGGCGAAAACGAGAAAACGGACTTCGCGGAAATGGCGTCCAATGCGTCAGCCCCTCCCGCCGTTCGCGCCGATGGCTCGGGTGCTGATTGGACAGTGGATGCGGCAAGAGTTCGAGGCGAGCGAGCATTGCGCAATGGAGAGGTTGGCGCGGTGATTGTCGCAGGTGGCCAAGGGACGCGTCTCGGCTTTGATCAACCCAAGGGATTGTTCCCGGTGGGCCCCGTCTCCGATCGAACCTTATTTCAGTGCTTTGCGGATCGACTCTTAGCGGTGAATGAGACGTATGGCTGTCGCGTACCGCTGTACGTCATGACCAGTGAAGCGACGGACGAGGAGACTCGCGAGTACTTTCAGGCGAATGCTTTCTTGGGGCTGCGGCAGGAAGATGTGGTGATCTTCAAACAGGGAACCATGCCGGCCATTGATTCGACGACAGGCAAATTGTTGATGAGCGATCGCGACTCGCTGGCGCTGAGTCCTGATGGACACGGAGGTACGGTGACGGCATTGGCGCGAAGTGGTTGCCTTAGCGATGCGGCGGGTCGAGGCGTGAAGTACTTGGCGTACATTCAAGTCGACAACCCGCTCGCCAATCTGTGCGATCCCACGCTGCTTGGTCACCATTTGATGGCCGAGAGTGAAATGACGACGCAAGTCGTTCGCAAGCGATATGCGATGGAGAAAGTTGGCAATGTCGTGTTGGTTGATGGGAAGGTTCAAATCATCGAGTACAGCGATCTACCTGAATCGGCGGCGGAGAGAGTGGATGCAGCTGGCGAGCTTGCGTTGTGGGCGGGGAACATCGCGGTCCACGTGTTCGACGTGGCGTTTTTGCAACGTATGAGTCGCGTCGCCTCGGCATTGCCGTTTCACTTGGCGTCGAAGAAGGTGCCTCACGTGGATGCCGACGGGAATCAAGTCGATCCCACGGATCCGAACGCGACCAAATTCGAACGCTTCATCTTTGACCTCTTGCCAGAGGCTGGGAACGCTTTTGTGGTGGAATCGTTACCTAGCGAGGCCTTTGCGCCGGTGAAGAACGCTGAAGGGGCCCCCACGGACACTCCCTCCCTGGCCCGCCAAGCGATTTCTGATCTCCACATTGGCTGGCTAAGGCAGGCGGGCGCCTGGGTGGGTGAGGGGGTTCAGGTCGAGATTAACCCCCGCTTCGCGTTCTCAGCGGAGGCATTGGCGGAAAAGATCGACTCAAATTTGCGGATCGAGTCAGACCGGTATTTTGACGCCTGTGTAGAATGACGAGAATGTGGTCAGCAGACCTTTGTTGGATCCCACCATCCTGCGACCCACCTTCCGATTGGGCATGAAGCCCAAATCTCGCGAATCGAATCGAAGCTTGACTGGCCGAAACATTTGCGGCTGGACGGTGTTTCAACCGATATGTTCGGCGTTTCGATCGACCCACCTCCTACCTCGCATCTGGCCAAAATGAATCGACCATTGCTTACGCGCCGCCATCATCGTCAAGGCGGAATACTGGCTGGAGTTCTTGTCTGTGTATTGCTGCTCGGGGTCGTTGGCGCCGTCGGCTACAAATTCTTTTCAAAGAACAAGACGCGAGTCAGCGCCGAACAGCTGATCACGCAGGCTGCAAATCGAGGCCCTTTCGACCACATTGTCCTCGAGCAGGGAGAGATCGAAAGCAGCAGCAACATCGAGATCGTTTGCGAAGTGAAGTCTCGGGGCAGCAGCGGAACGGCGATCCTTTGGGTCATCGATGAAGGCACCAGGGTGAAGGAAGGCGACAAGCTGGTTGAGTTGGACGCCTCCGAACTTGATCTCCGGTTGAAAGAACAGAAGATTCAAGTCATCACCGCGGAGGCTCGGCTAGCGACCTCCGAGGCTCAGTTGGAGCAAGCGAAGATCTCGCGGCAGGAGTATCTCGAGGGCGTCTACAAGACTGACGAAAAGACGATTTTGAGTGATCGGGCGATTGCGGAGCAGAATCTAAGAAAGGCAAAGCTTGCGATTCAGAGCAGCGAACGTTTGGTCGCTAAGGGATTGATCAACTCGCTCACTCTCGAGGCTGACCGGTTCGCTGTTGCAGATGCCCAGAATAAGTTGGATGTGGCGGAAAGTAAGTTGAAGGTACTGCAGAATCTGACCAAGCAAAAAATGTTGGTTCAGTTTGATAGCGACATTGAAGCGGCGGAAGCATCGCTCTCGGCCGCTCAAAGTGAGCTGATGGAAGAGAGAATGGAGATGGAGGAAATTGAGGAGCAGATCGTCAAGTGCGTGATGATGGCACCATCGGACGGCGTCGTTGTTCATGCCAATCGATACAGCAGTCGTGGTGGCAGTGCTGAGTTCGTTGTCGAAGCTGGGGCGACCGTTCGAGAACGGCAAGAGATCATTCGGCTTCCCGATCCTTCACTGATGCAGGTGAAGTGCAAGATCAACGAATCGCGGATCACGCTGATCAATGAGGGCATGGCCGCAAAGATTTCTGTTGATGCGATCCCTGGATTGAAGCTGACCGGTCGCGTGATGAAGGTCAATCGTTATGCCGAGCCCAGCAGTTTCTTCAGTTCGTCGATCAAAGAGTATGCGACGATCATTGAGATCATCAATCCACCGGAAAACATCCGAACTGGAATGACAGCAGAGGTTCAAATCTTCGTTGAGCAACTTGGAGACGCGCTTCAGATTCCGATTCAGGGATTGTACGAGCACGGTCCCGAAATGTACTCGCTGATCCAAAAAGGCCCAGACACATTTGAAACGGTGAAGGTTAGCATCGGTGCGACCAACGACACGATGGCGAGCATTAGCGGAGGGATTGTGGAGGACGACATCGTTGTCTTGAACCTCAGGGAGCACCTGACATTGATGGAGTTGCCGGCCATCGTTCGCGAGGATAACAGTGAAATGCGAGAGCTTGCCACCAATGATGCGGCAACGGGCACGGCGGTGGCGACAGGCGGCGAAGGCGGACGACCGGGGGCCGGC
>JBPCVD010000752.1:0-5820 GCA_051010815.1 Rubripirellula sp. | reverse complement strand
ATACCGGAGTGCTCACGGTTACCGTGACGGGACCGGTCGCCGAGTCCTCTAATGCCGACTTGTCGCAGCCAATGAAGGCCGCGCACGAGAACAACCGCAGACTCACGCCCAATGACGAGACAAGGTGATTGGGCATTCAAGAGGCGTGGTTTGAGGAAGTGTTTCTGCCGCGGCGTAAGCGGTCGCCAAATGGCCATTCCCGGCTGCAATGCCGCAGGAGGTCGATAGTTTAGCGAGCGTTCAAATCTCTGTCCAAATGTCGTGGCAGGCAATCGTGCGAAACCGGATCGTTTGGATCGAGAGTCGATTGCGTGCTCCACACCGACGCCGCGGACGTTTCCGCTGTCCAAGAGCGAGAAATCTTCGCTTGAAATGATACGATGCTGGCGGGATCTCGCCGTGTTCTCGTCAACTGACTCCAAAGATGTGTCTCAACAGAAGCTGGACGTTGGCGTAGAATGAAGAGCAAGAGCCAGAGAGGCAGCGAGTCGCAACTCGGCTTCGCTTAAGCTCTTGCCTTCGTACCCCCCGTCCCGTCCCTGGAAAACACATTCCACACACAGGGACGGAACGATGCCTCGCGAGATCAAAGTAAAAGCATATGCACATATTCTCGAAGCGATCCCGGTCCCAATCTGCATTTCGCGGCACTTCCCTGCTGTGTGTCGTGATGTTGGCCGGATGTCACGCGACCGCCGCCAATCCTGGAGACAAGCCTGTGAGTGAATCGAGTCAAGCCGAATCCAGCTCTGCCGATGAGTCTGGCAAGCCGGAAGTGAAGGAGGCTGTTGCAACATTGGCGGGCGGCTGTTTTTGGTGCACCGAGGCTGTCTTCGAGAGAATGCGTGGCGTCAACGATGTCGTCTCAGGCTACATCGGTGGCCATCTCCCCAACCCAACGTACGAGCAGGTTTGCGGCAAACGAACGGGACATGCGGAGGCGGTTGAAGTGTACTACGACCCTTCGCTGACGACGTACGAGGAACTGTTGGAGGTCTTTTTCAAGACCCATGACCCGACCACGCTCAACCGCCAGGGGGCTGATCAAGGGCCCCAGTACCGCAGTTCTGTGTTCTTTCATGATGACAAGCAGAAGGCGATCGCGGAAAAGTACATCGCGAAACTCAACGAGGCCGGCGAGGGGCCTATCGTGACGCTTCTCGAAGACGCGTCGACTTTCTACCCTGCCGAGGAGTATCACCAGGACTATTTCCGACGAAATCCCAACGCCGGATATTGCCAAGCTGTCGTGAAGAACAAGGTTCGGAAATTCAATCGCGAGTTTGGCGATAAAATTAAGAAGCCGGGCGACAAATAGGTAAGAATAGAGTTGGCTTTCTGGGCTCGTGAGCGCGCAACCCTGAAAGTCGACCGTTTGGTTGTTGATGGTTTCGACGCGGGTGTGAAGGAGGGAGCGATGGTTTCACTACGGACAACTTTCTTGCTTGCGGCGGTTGTTGTGTCGTCTGTTGGCGTCTCTCAACCTCGGGCCGTCGCTCAGTTACCGTCGGTCGTTCAGTTGCCTTCCTTCCAAACGTTCTCGTACACGGGATCGGTGATGGTTCCCGATGGTGGAACCGCTTCACTTGGTGGAGTGCGACGATCCTCGAGTAGTTTCAGTCGAAGGGGTCTAAGTCGGGGTGCCGGCTTTGCTCATTCGTTCCCGCAGGCATCCGTCTCAGCCACGATCATCGATAACGCGGAAATCGATCGACAGATTCTGGGAGCTTCGCCCGAAGAATTTGTCCGCCAGAATCAGCAGCGAGAATCTCAGTTGAAGTCTCGTCCGAAGGTGCTTACCCGAACCGAAGAGGGGAAATCTCTCGTTCGTTACGCGAGGAAACAGTATCAGCAGGGAAACGAGTCGATGTCGTTTGATGCCTATTTGATGGCGATCAACGTGCTCGATGGCCGGTTGAAAGAGCTGGCGACCGTCGAGTTTCGACGGGTCTTTGGAACCGCGGCCGATCAATCGCTTCGGCTCGCTTCGATGCGTCGCTAACGCGTCGAGTCTCGTGTTTTCTCAAGCATTGATGCGACGCTCCGTCTGCCGATCGTTTCGACTTTCGCCGTCGATTCGAGGTTTGAGTTTCGGGATCTCCCGACATGCTCTGCAGGAATCGTCGTCTCGTGCTAATCTGTGCGTAGTGTCAAACCCTGCTAGATCCTGTTCGCATGTTCGCAACGCGAAACGCGAACATTCGAGAACGCCCTCCTATGATTGAACGCCGAGACCTCCTTCTTGCTGCGACCGCTATGACCGCTGCTGCATCACTCCCATCGAATCAAACTCAGGCCGCTGCTTCGTCCAAGAGCGGATTGCCTGTGCGATTCGCGCTCAACATGAGTACCATTCGTGGCCAGAAACTGCCGATCGAAGAGCAAGTCGATGTTGCCGCAAAGGCGGGCTACGATGGCATTGAGCCTTGGGTCCGCGATGTCGAAAAGTTTGTCAACGATGGCGGAAATCTGAAGGACTTGAAGAAGCGGATCGACGATGCTGGCCTGACTGTTGATAGCGCCATTGGGTTCGCGAATTGGATTGTGGATGATGATGACGCACGGGCAAAGGGGCTTGAGCAGGCCCGACAGGAAATGGCACTCGTGAAAGCGATCGGTGGTACGCGCGTGGCGGCTCCGCCCGTTGGTGCTCACCGTGGCGACAGCACATCGCCCGACTTACCTGTAATCGCACAGCGTTATCGCGCACTACTCGAGGTAGGTGACGAGGCTGGCGTTGTTCCACAACTTGAGTTGTGGGGGTTTTCGCCGACGTTGAGCAAGCTGAGCGAATTGGCATACGTTGCAGCGGGCGCTGGTCATCCTGATGCTTGTGTGCTTCCTGACTTCTATCACATCTACAAAGGCGGAAATGATTTCGCCTCGTTGGCGATGATTGAAGCATCCCGAATGCATTGCTTTCACATTAACGATTACCCCGCAGAGCCACCGATTGCCGAGATCACCGATAAGCATCGCGTCTTTCCCGGTGATGGCGTTTGCCCGTTGCCTTCGATCATTCGACAACTCGTGGACAATGGGTTTCAGGGAACGTTCTCGTTAGAACTATTCAATCCCGAATATTGGGAGCGAGACGCGAACGAGGTTGCTGCGGAAGGGTTGCAGAAATCGCAACAAGTGGTTGCCGCGGCGATGCAACTGAACGCGGGTTGAAGCCGGCGTCATTGGCAAGCCTAGCGGCGGTCACAGGGTTGAGTTTTGCTCGAGATACTGGCGTAGGCCGTCGAGGGCCTTCTGAGTGATCTCGCGAGCCAGTTCGATTTTTTCAGCGATTCGACTGTCCCCATCGGTGCGGATCGCTGCTTCGATCTCTGCCCAACACGCTTGCTGGTCATCCAAACGCAGAATGCGAAAGTTGCCTTTCAAGGTATGAGCGGCGCGCTCCGCAGTGGTCGCATCCTGGGACTTGATTGCGTCATCGAGCTGCTGAAGTAGAAGCGGCGCCTCATCGATGAACGCTTCAACGACGGAGTCGAGAATCTCCCGATCATCCTCCATCGATTTCAACGCCGATTCCAGGTTGATTACTGATGTGTTGATCGCTTCTTCCTCCGCGCGCTAGTGGCTCGCGACAATCTCATGTGTGCCCTGCTACGATTCTATCCTACGACTTTGCAACGCAGCTTCCAGGGTGTACTTGCGTTACGGTTGCCCCTTTTCGCTTGCCATCTCGGCTAGACTTCTAGTCGCGAATGCGAAAGTAGCATCGATTCCAATAGACACGTGGTTTCTATCACCGTTGCCGGGCTTCGCCAGACGTTCATTTCATGATTCGGAAGCGGACGAATTTTTGTTTCAAGAATTGCCGCGTGGTGAGGGTAAGCCTGAGGCGACGGTTCCTCAGGCCACCACTGAACATCAATGATCCAGCGTTCTGAGAATTGTTGTTCGAACGCTACTAAGAATTGACTTGATCCTGACCCTTGGGATCACAAGGAGAGCCGACGATGGCAGAATCACGAACATCCATATTGAAACGTTTTCGCAAAAAGATCGTCGATGGGAATCCGATCATCGGTGGTGGCGCGGGTACGGGGATTAGTGCCAAGTGCGAAGAGGCTGGCGGAATTGACCTGATCGTGATCTACAACTCCGGTCGCTTTCGGATGGCGGGGCGCGGTTCCCTGGCAGGATTGATGCCGTATGGAAATGCGAACGAGATTGTCATGGAGATGGCATCGGAGGTGCTGACCGCTGTGCGACATACTCCAGTCCTTGCCGGCGTCTGCGCTACTGACCCGTTCATGATTCGAGACCGGTTCTTGCGAGAACTGAAGGATCTTGGGTTTGCGGGAATACAAAACTTTCCCACCGTGGGGCTGATCGACGGTACGTTTCGCGATAACTTGGAAGAGACGGGGATGGGTTTCGAACTGGAGATAGAGTGCATCGCAGCGGCGAACCAGCTTGATCTTCTGACCACTCCATACGCATTTGATTCCACGCAGGCCACCGCCCTTACAAAAGCTGGCGCGGATATCGTGGTGGCCCACATGGGACTGACGACGAGCGGTACGATTGGCGCCACCACGGCTTTGACTCTCGAAGCCGCGGTTGAACGTGTCACTGAAATTGCCGAGGCTGCAAAATCCGAACGGAGCGACGTGATCGTCCTTTGTCATGGCGGACCGATCGCGATGCCAGAGGATGCAGAATACGTGCTGAAATCCGTGGCGGCGGTCGACGGCTTCTATGGCGCAAGTTCGATGGAGCGGTTGCCGACAGAGATAGCGATGACGAATCAAGTCGTTGCGTTCACGGAGATTCGGCGATCGTAGGAGCTTTAGCCTCCCGAGAGTGCCTGCATGACGAAGATCTCGCTCTTCTCTCCAACGGGCACCTCAAGCTTGTCTCGGTTGGCCAACATCTCGCCATCGATGAAAACGGCAATGTGCTGCCGCAAGACACCCTCCTCTGTCATGACGTAACTTCGCATGTCGGGGTATTGCGTGAAGACCAGCTCGAAAGCTTCCGCCAAAGAACTTGCATTGACCGTCTGGTCGGCGGGGCATTCAACATGTTGTGCAAGCTGTGACGTGAATTCAATGTGCGGCATGAGTGAAATCGTGGAAGAGTAGTGGCAACCTTCGCCACCATCTTAACAACTGTGGAAAGTGCCGGAGATCATGTGTAGCGATCTGGCGAAAGCAGTTCCAAGTCTTGGATGGCTGGTTTGGCATCATCGATGATGTCAGCTACCAACGATCCGGAGACGGCGGCCAGGCTGATTCCCATCATCGCATGTCCTGTCGAGACCACGACATTTTCCCACGTTCGGGTCCGTCCAAGATAGGGTAGCCCGTCAGGCGAACAGGGACGCAGCCCGACCCACGGTTTGCAATTCGCGAAGTCCTGCGTCTGAAACTGCGGATAGTACTCGGGAATGGATCGTACGATGCCGCGGACGCGAGAAGGTGAAACGGATTCATCGTTACCTACGATCTCCATCGTGCCGCCAAAACGCAGGGATGATCCCATGGGAGTGACCGCCACCTTCGCTTCGGAGAGGATCGAACAGATCGACGGTAGTTGGCACGGTGCATCGAGTGTCACGCTGTAGCCTTTTCCTGCCTGCATTGGCAGTGAGATTCGTAGTTTCGAGCTCAATGTGGGCGACCAGGCACCACCACATAGCACAAGCTCATCGCACGGGATCGAGCCAGAACTCGTTTCGACTGTCTTGACCTGGTTTCCACGGGTTTGAAAGTGATCGCATTCGGAATCCCAATGGAATTCGCAGCCCCGCGATTCCAATTCCGATTGCATGGCCGACATCAGGCGGTTGGGTGAAAGGTGGCA
>JBPCVD010000751.1:0-6514 GCA_051010815.1 Rubripirellula sp. | reverse complement strand
CATCGAATTCGACCGCCGCGAGCGTGCCACTCTTGAAGTAAACAAAGACTGCTTCACCATCAGTCACCGGAGAAGCATTGCTTCCCGATCCATTTCGATGCTTGCCCGCCACTTCGTCGCCGAACGTAGCCGTCCAGCAAGGTTCGCCATCGTCAGCGATCGCAAGCAACGCGTCTTTTCCGTCGGCGGGAGCCGTCAAATAGATTGTTCCATTCCATTCGATGGGCGTCGAACAGCCCTTCCCCGGCAAAGCAGCCTTCCAAAGCAACGTTCCTTCGTTCAACTCTGCGGGAAAATCCCCTCCGTTGACACTGCCCAAATCTCCGGGGCCGCGCCAACTCGGCCAATCGGCCTGCGAAACAACTGGCGTCACCATCAAGAAACAGATCACGGGAAACGTAGATTTGAACATAGCCAATTGTCTGTCAATGAAGAGCTTGAAATTGGCGGGGCTACACCACGCCGATCCGAAAGGGAACTTAGACATCGGAAAACACAGAACCGCTTAGCGCGGAAGTACTGTCGGAAAACGCATCCTGCTCGATACCGAGGGAACGTAGGATACTCAAGTGCAGGTTGGACATTCGAGTCTCACCGTCTCGCCAGTACGAACCATGTTTCAACCCCATGTTGGCACCGCCGGCAAGGAGCGTCGGGAGATTCCTGGACCAGTGAGTTGTGCTGGCACCACTGCCGTACAGCACGATGGTGTTGTCCAACACACTCCCCTGCGTGTCCTGATACTGTTGCAACCGCGTCAGGAATCCCGCCAACTGCTCACTTAAAAACCGGTCGTACTTCGCAAATTCAAGCTGCCCCGACTTATCACCAGCATGAGACAATTTGTGGTGAGTCGCGTTCAATCCCAACTTCAGCGGGAACGTGTCACTGATCCCCATGCCGTCTTCGCGATTCAACATGAAGGCAACGCTTCGAGTGATGTCAGCATCGAACGCAAGCGAGATCAAATCGAACATGTTGCGATAGTATTCGCTTGGATCGGTGTCCGGAGTCGCGTCCAAATTCAGATGCGATCGATCTTGTTCCTTGATGGGGATGTCGATCCATTTCTCCGCCGCAATCAGACGTGATTCGATTTCGTTAAGCGACGCCAAGTACTGATCCATTTTCTGACGGTCCGACGCGCCAAGCTGTCGGTTAAAATCCTTCGAAGTCTCCAACACCGCATCCACAAGCTTGATCCGTGATCGCAGTTTTTCACGCTGCACATTCAGCGAGGCGTGATCAGCGCGAAACAGGCGGTCAAACACCCGCCTAGGATCGTTTTCGGCAGGAATGGGCCGCCCCTGCTGATCGTATGAGATCGTCCCGGTGCGAGACAAAAAGCCGACACCGGCATCGATTGAAAGCACAAGAGAGGGTTGTCGACAATGTTGCTTCGTATGTTGCGCGATGACCTGATCCAATCCGACTGTGTTCCACTGATTGCGAGTGGAATCATGCAACGGTGCACCCGTCAGCCACATGTCGGAACAGGTATGCGGATCGGCTTTCGTGCCGTTCTCATGGTACAAGCCGCCCATGAAGCTCAGCTGCTTACGAAACGGACGAAGCGGCTGAGTTGATTCACCGAATTCAAATTCCCCGTCGACCTCCTTCGTCGGAAACCAACTCCACTGGTCGATTCCATGTTCCGACTTGGGCAACGACATTCCATTCGCGGTGTACAGCGCGCAAAAGCGTTTCGGAAGATGGTCGCGGACCGTCGCGCCCATCGCCTCAAGAGCAGGCAACGCCAATGCAGCACCCGCGATTCCTTTTAGCGCCGAGCGTCGATCGATTTTGGGTAAATGGGGCAAGGATGATTCCTTGAGTAGGCGGGAAGCCGCACGTGATCACTTCTTCAAGAACAGATCACTCTGCACGACTTGTTGAATCATATCCTTCATTGGATAGTGATTCGACTTCAATTCTAAACTCTGCCGCCGAAGCAAACGCTCCTCCCCGTAGGTCAGACCGCGTCCGATGGCGTAGGTTGTCATGTGCCGCAGCAATCCAAAGGCGACTTGATCCATCCGCTGATCGGCCAAATAGTTCCGCAAATCAGCCAGACCGTCGACCTGTGTGCCATCGGGTAGCACCGATGCCGCATCCACCTGCGATCCCTGGAATCGACCGCCCGCGTCAAACTGCTCGAATGCCAATCCCCAGGGATCGATTCGCTCATGGCACTTCACGCAGCCCTTCACACTCCGATGCCGCTCGAGTCTTTCTCGCAACGATAAGTGCGTGTCGTCCTCCAATTCGGGCACGTTCGGTGGCGGATCATCCGGAGCCTCGGCAATGATCTTCCGAGCAAACCATGCTCCACGCTTGACGGGATTCGCTTCCCGGCCATCGGAGAGCCCCGCAAGAATTGCGGCTTGGGATAACACGCCGCCCAATTGAGGATCCGCGTGACGAACCGGAACAAATTCAAAACCACTCTCGGTCCGGCTTTCCAAGCCGTAGTAACTTGCCACACGTTCATTCGCCATCACAAATTCAGAACGAACGAGCTGAGCGGTCGATAGGTTTTGTTGGAACAAGTATTGCAATAACTGAGCAGGCTCTCTTCGCAACTCACGCTTCATCGACGACGACAAACTCGGAAACTGCTTTCGATCTGTCTCAACCACGTCGAATTTGTCGAGGCTGAGCCATTCACTCGCAAACTGTTCTGCAAAGCGTTCAAATTTAGGATCGGCCACCATTCGATCCACCTCCCGGCGAAGTTGCTGGCGAAGTTGACCGTCGCGGGCAAGTTCAAGCAGCTGATGATCTGGCGGGCCATTCCAAAGAAAATAGGAGAGTTTCGAAGCCAACTCATAAGCATCAAGATCCTCGGGCTGCGGACCCTGACTCCGTTCCACGAGGAACAGGAACGGCGGCGACGTGAGCACGACGGTCAGCGTCTTCTTGATGCTCGCCTCCCATCCATCGCCCGCGTCGATGGAATCTTGCCAAACGCCCATCAAGGAATCGAACTCGTTATCGGTAACCGGACGACGGAATGCGCGCGTCGCGAACTGCCTGACGACCTCCCTCGCATAGTCAACCGAGTCCGTTTTGTGTGGCGAATCGACGAAGATGGCTCGATGCGATTTGGGAGGCCAAGTTTCATAGAACGGTCCCTCGAACTCGACTGAACGGATCAGCAGCCTCGGTGTATCACGACCGTCGGTATAGTCGCATCGCACTGAGATTTCACGCACGCCCGCAAGGTAGTTGTCGTTGTTCTCTTGCACGTGAGGCCGAGGGTAATTGTTGATCGCACCCTCAAAAATGAACTCTCGAAGCTCGCCTTCGCCAACGACCCGCGGCGTCTGCACTCGACGAAACGTGTGACCACAATCTCGACGCAAACCCAAAAACACTCCCAGCTTCGGATCGCGCTGTTCGAAGACCTCGAATCGCTGCGCGACCGCGTCCGCCCCGTCTAACCGGGTCAACACCAAGCGTTCCAACGTCTCTTTGCCGTCGTAACGCACATTCAATGGAATCGTGCCCGATGGAAGCCTGATTGCGGCAAACGCTGGACCTTTGAGATCGCATGTCAATTGCCGGCCATCGATTTCCAAGTCGATTCGCCTGGATCGCTTCTCCTTTTTTTCCTTCGCACCGTTACCGAGCTGACTCTCTTCTTTGTCCTCGGCAGTGACAAGCATGGCATCGATTTGATAGATGCCTGAAGAGGGAATCACGATCTCCTGAACATTAACCGGCGTCTGCACAACGACCTGATTTCGATCCCCAGGCTCTTTCACGGCATTCACGTTTGCATCCGTCAACAAGAGCCCATCACGATATTTTGTTGCGACAATCCGCACGCGAAACCGCCCCTGCTCGGGCAACTCCCGCAACGCGATCTTGAAGTTTGCCTGCGGACCGTAAGTGCTCGACTCTCGAAAGATTTCCGAGGATGGTATCGCAGGTCGTAACAGCAACCCCTCCTCGACCGTTTCATAAGCCAGGCCCTTCGGATAGCCTCGATTTCCTCGCATGCACGCAAACACCGAGTGATAGATGCTGTCGTAATCGCGCCATCCGCGAACGGTGCTGTTGCCTTTGTATCCCTCGTGAAAACGATACTTGGCTCTCATTCGGAACGGCCGAATCTCGAACGGCTTCACTGGATCCAGCTCTGTGACGAGAAAGTCCGCGTTGGCCAACAGATGATTGTTGGCTCCCAGGATCAAATTCTCATGCCATGGATCGGAATTGATTCCTTTGCCCAAGTCCATTCGAAAGTTCTGGATGGTCGGCGGTGATGCTTCGTCGACGAAACATGCATCCAATGCGTTTTCCCCTATTTCAAACCATGACTCAACCTCCAGCGGCGACAGGGATAGAGTTGCGGCATCGTTGGTGAACCCGTCCTTGGACACACCGTCCGGGGGAAGCACCGAGGTGAAGTCGTCTTCCATCCAAAGTAGTTCTTGCAACGTGTTGCGATACTGGGGAACTGTCAAGCGACGCACCGAACCGTTCACTGCATCTTTGCGTGACCGCGCTTTTCGCAACGCTTGGTCAATCCAATCCACCATCCCTCGCCGCTCAGCCTGCGTCGGCTGCTTTTCTTCTTCTGGAGGCATCGCTTCCGCATCGATCTGTTCGCGAATCTCCTCCCACAATTTCAGCGTCGGTTCCGGCAAGGTCCCATCGAGATGATCAACTCGAATCCCCGACTCACGCTCTTCTTCGTTGTGACAACGTGCACAGTAGCGACCAAGAAACGGCGGTATCGCAAGCGCCGCCGCGGTATCCCTTTCCCCTGTCTCCACGGAATCGTGAGCGACAGAATCATCAGCGCAAACAACGGAGACGGCAGTCGACGAAACGACCACGACAAACAGGGTCGCCATCGCAGAACGAAAGCGCAGTCGGACCGAACTCGGTTGAATTCCGTACAAGGGTGGCAAGATAGAAGCCGATAGGAGGGAAAAAGGGCGGGACCCCTAGTATACACGCCCACACCTTTCGATTCAGGGCCGCAAACGGGAACAGGACACCGTGCTGTCGCGAACGGTGTTCAGCGTGCGAACCGCAAGCGAATCCCCTTCCGCCGAACGAATTCATCACGGAAGAATTCATCACCAAAGAATCCATCACGGTTTCCGCCGAGTCCCATCGGCAAAATGAACATCGACTTGATCCACCCATGCGATGGATTTCCAACTCTCCAACGGCTCGCGCAGTTCACACGTCCGGATCATCGGTTACCTCAGGGGGAACCCTATGGATGATTCCAAAGAATAGCGACGGCAACATGATCACGGAAAACGCGACGATCATTTGTCGTACCGGCTTTGCCGCCTCGGGTGGCCCCCAGGAATTCGCATTGATCAGCCCGAAGATAAACGCTGCGAAACCGACCGATGCGACGCCAAGTATCAGCCACGAAGAGTTGCCTTCGCGATAGCCGAGGATCGCCATCGCAATGCCAACCAGAGCGAGCACAGGCCCCGATCCGAGAATCGACTCGATGAACCAGAACGAAAGCGGCCCTCCCACCAAAATCACCAGAATCTGTAGCACGACAACGTATCGGCCCCAGGATCTTCGACTCCTTTCGGTCGGACGCACCTTCGCCGAAGTGGTCTTTGGTGGGAGATAGGGATTGGATTGAGTGTGAGTCACAAATGACACCATTACCGAAAATCAGTACCGAAGGTCTTCCTGTTTCGAAAGATAGATTTTTTGCGTGTTGCGTGCGACTCGATTCTTCTCCACCGCAATCAAGCTGACCGCGTCCGCACCGGACCCGACCGAAGCTACGTTCCGAAGCGTGGCAACACGGCGAGAGAATCAAACGGCGATCAAAATGATATCCGACAGCAACACGATCAGATCGCCGATCACTCAAACAGACGCCACAAAATCGAACGAATGAGTCCCGCCTAACGAGCGGTTCATACTAAAATCCTGCTACGTGAGCGTCTGCTCGCGTTCCTCGACTCCCGCCTCGACGCCTCCCCCTCTCCCCGAAGGCTTCTTCATGATTTCACGTGTCACTCCGTTCGCTCCGGCTCTATTGTGCCTGGTAATGGCTCTGGCCACGGCCACAACCCATGCCCAAACGCCCGACGGCAAATCACTCGCTGGGACACGCCCCAACATTGTTCTGGTCATGACGGACGACCAAGGGATGGGCGACCTTTCCTGCATGGGCAACGAGGTCTTGAAGACTCCCAATCTGGATCGGTTCTATGAAATGTCGACGCGATTCACTGATTTCCATGTCAGTCCGACTTGCGCGCCGACCCGTTCGGCGTTGATGAGCGGGCGTCATGAGTTTCGAAACGGTGTCACACACACGATTAAAGAACGAGAGCGGATGGCGTTGTCGACGACGGCCTTCCCCGAACTCCTCGCCAAAGCAGGCTATGCGACCGGCATCTTTGGCAAATGGCACCTCGGCGACGAAGACGCTTATCAGCCGTACAGTCGAGGGTTCACAGAAACGTTCATCCACGGTGCCGGCGGCATTGGTCAATCGTATCCCGGTAGCTGC
>JBPCVD010000750.1:0-6451 GCA_051010815.1 Rubripirellula sp. | reverse complement strand
CTTCGCGAGGATAAAACTTCAGCTCCCGAATACGGCTCTTTGCTTCTTCGATTTGCTTGGCTGACAAACCTTGCACATGATTGGTCAAGACGCTGCTGAATTTGTGACCTCCGGGAGCATACGCCTCAACTTCCAACACACCGCTCAGATCATAGCTAAAGCGAACATACACTGGACTTCCCGCGGGGCCGGGCGGTAGATCTTTGACTTCCAAACTTCCCAGCTGAACGTTGTCGGCTACTTTCCGAGCGTCACCCTGGAACACTTTCAATGTGACTTGTGACTGATTGGGTGCAACCGTCTGAAACATGTGCTCACACGAAATCGGTATCGTGCTATTGCGATGCAGGATCGGTTGAAAATAGCCGTCTTGCAGGTGCCCGCCCAAATCTTTCGCGATCTCGACTCCCAAGGTAAAGGGACAGACGTCGGTCATTACCATGTCCTCGACCGCGGCATCATTTGCGATCAGTGCCGCTTGAACCGAGGCTCCGAGTCCGACGACCTCATCCGGGTCGTGCTCCATGATGGGTGTCTTGCCGAAGAAGTCTTTGACGAAGTCTCGCAACACATCCATTCGAGTCGATCCGCCGACCAAAATGACATCATCAATCTGGTCCGGTTCGACTTCCGCATCTCGTAGCGCCCGCGCGATGGGCCCGGCGATCCGTTGCATCAACGGATCGCTCAGTTTTGCAAACTGCTCACGTGTGACCTTGAATCGTTTCGGCTTTTCGCTGAACGTGCCATCCGTCTCGGGAAGCCGGATCCGACAGGTCTCCTCGTTGGCAAGCGAACGCTTGGCCTTCTCGCATTCACCACGAAGTCGAGCCACACGCAGCGGTTGCTGTAACTCGGCAACCTCCAATTGCGTTCCTTCGGACGCAAGCACTGCCGAGACCATACGGTCCGTAAAGTCTTCACCACCTAGCATGCTCTCGCCGGCCGTCGCGCGAATCTCAAGCGTTCCCTCGAAGACTTCCATCACCGTGACGTCGAACGTTCCACCCCCCAAGTCGATCACGCATAGATTCTTTTCTTCTTCTCGCTGGTGAAACCCGTAGATCAACGCGGCCGCCGTCGGCTCATTGATCATCCGTAAGACATTCAAACCTGCCATCTCTCCAGCCAAGCGGGTCGCCTGTCGCTGGTGATCATTGAAATATGCCGGAACCGTGATCACGGCGTCGCGGATATCGTGGCCAAGATGCGCGACGGCGTCCTGTCGCAACGACTTCAGCACGAGGCTACTCAATTCGTGTGGTGAAAAGGATCGTGTCCCTAACTCCAGTGATCGATCCTGCCCCATGAAGCGTTTAAAACACCACGCGCAGGACTCGGGGTCGGTGACGCGAAGATCGCGCGCAGATTCTCCGATCACCACCTCTCCGCTCGACAAGACTCCCACGATCGATGGAGTCAATACGCTACCGTGGGCTGTCGGAATCAACTCGGGCTTCCCGTCTCGGAAAACGCTGACCAACGAGTGCGTCGTCCCCAAATCGATCCCGATCGCAATCTTCGATTCCGCGTCACTCGATTCGCCGGAGTTCGATTCAAAAGTGGGCATCGTTCGAATTCTATGCAGCGAGATGATGAGAAGGGTCTGGACCGCTCTCCAATATACTGCAACGCGCAAACGCAATCCGTTCTCCGCACGCTGCTCGAATACCTTGAGCCAACCAGGTCGTCAAAGCGTGAATTGACCCGCTGAATCGCCACAAACTGCGGACTCAGCTTGGATTGGCATGGCCCCCAGATCGTCCTCGAAACGACGTTTTCGTTTTGCCTTGACGGGATCGTATTTCGAGATTCTTCAATCTTCCGCGGGCAGGCGAAATACCTGCAGCGTCTGGCCCGAGGAACTGGGAATCGCAGCCAGCATGGTACCGTCCGGCGAAATCGCCAGCGATTGAACATACAACACGCCACCAAGACTGAACTCCGTCACAGGACTTCCGGTCTCGGTATTCCAGATCTCAACCTCGCCTCTTCCTCCGGAGGCAATCCGACTGCCATCGGGGGAAAATGCAACCGTCCAATTGATCGTCTGATCAGTTTCAATTTCGCGTGCGACATCTCCGCTAGCGGTATCGATGACCACGAGTTTTTTTCCGCGACTGAGCACCAGCCTTTTTCCGTCAGAGGAAAACGCCGCCGCATGCGCGAGCTGGCTGCCTAAACTGACCGACCGCGTCACGCGCCCCTCGGAGAGCACAATTTCAACCAACGTCGCCCCATCGGTCGCTAAGGCTGCCAGCCCGACTTTGGGAAGAAAGATCGCCATCACTTTCCGCTCAAGTGCATCAAGCTTTCGTGATTGATCCCCCGACAACGCTTGCCACATCACGTCGCCACGCGATCCACTGATGACAAACTTTCCGCCGGGGCTGATGGTTAACGACTCGACTGATCGCTGGTGAGGCTTCCTCAGTTGAGGCTTCCCTAGCTGACCGCCCGACAAAACGGGTACCACCGTGATTGCGCCGCGTGCGCCACCAGCAACGATTTGTTGACCATCCTCGGAAAACGAAACGTGATCCACGGAGCCGAGGGATGCTACGTCCTTGCTAACCGCGAGCACTTTCCCTGACTTGACGTCCAATGTGGATAGCGTGCGATCGATCTTTCCAATCGCGATGCGTTCACCATTCGGTGAGAACGCGATCGATTGCACGGTCGCCCCCAAATCTGGAAAGCTCTGAACAACGTTGGCAGGTTTCTGGGGCACCACGGGTTGTGGTTGCTTCGGCGGTTCGGCCACATTGGGACGCTGTCCGAAATTTCTGCCCGCGATGGGAGCGCGGGGGAAGGGTGGCGGAGCAAACCCGGAAGTGCTCTGCCGCAAACGATCAAGATCGGCGCGTGACTTTGCGATCATGTCTTCCATCTGCTGCCGCGATTCCTCTGCTCGCTTCTGTGCGTCAGCAAAGGCGTCATCGGCGTCGATCGGTTGAAATGGATTGGAGGGTTGAAATGGATTGGTCGGTGGTGATCGCCCAGGCGGTGATTCGATTGGGGGACTTCCACCTGGAATCTCATCCAACCCCTCAAACGGCACAAAGGGCGAAACGTCGGGCGGCGTCGGCGTGTCACCATTTCGGCTGTTGCTCGTCGTCGATGGTGACGTGCCGATCGTATCGGCGGACACCGGTGTCGAAGGGATCGCGTCAGCCATTTGTGGTGCCAGCGGAGGTGTTTCGAATGGACGCGGCTCAAACGATGGCGGATCAAACGTCGGGGACTTGGGGATGGATGGAAGCGTCCGAGGAGATGGCGTGGTCGAACGAGATGGTGTCGAGGTTTGAGAGGGTGCGGGGCGCGACGCAACGCGCCGTGATCGACCGGCAGGCGAACCGTTCCAGCCTTCCAAAAATGCTGGCACGAAAAAGACCCCCAGCAACAGGACGGACAGCGTCAGAAAAACGTAACCGGCGATGACACCGCCCAACGCGATGCCCCGTCCGTCCATCGTGCCCTTCGACTTACCAATCCGACGGATCGCAGCATGTCCCGTGATGACCGCCGCGGCGGAAGAGAAGATCGACATTCCGCACGCCAAGAGCAGGAATGGCGACAACAAAGCCAGGATCAGACTCGTGATCGCAAGGGAAGACGTGACCGCGATCGGTGCGGCCGGGCCATAGGGTGATCCTGGCGCAGCTCCGGCAGGTTCCGCGACGAAAGGATTGTAGGCTGGGTGCGGTTGAGCAGGACCGGAAGCCGGTGCACCCTGTGCCGTGAACGGATTGTGAACTGGCTGAGGTGTTTGCCCCGGTTGTGGATAACCAGTTTGTGGATAGCCAGTTTGTGGATAGCCAGTTTGCGGATGGCCAGTTTGCGGGTCGGGGGAATTCGGTTCACCGGGACGCGGAGCCTGCTGTGAATGGGGCCCTGTTGGAGACGCCTGCTCTGAATGTGGGTCGCCAGGCTGAGGCATGCTTTGCTGATCTGCCCACAACACTTGCGCCGCGAATCGCGAAAAACAACCCTGGCACTCCACCTGCTCTCCGATACGTCCCATCGGAATCACCGGAATGAAGTACAGCGAGAACCAACGGCGCATGGTCAGACGGCGATAGTGCTGAGGTGTGCGACAGTTCGGACAAGGAAAGGTTCCCGTCTCCGTCGCACTCTCGGTAACTTTGACACCGAATATGATCATGAGCCACCGTCGACCTTTGATTCGCTGACCAGACCGCCAAACTCAAAACGGCCTTCCCAACGGCAACGAACCGAATCGCATCTCGCCTGCGTCGTCGCTTCCCAATTGGACCTCTACACAATAAGCGAGCCGACATTCGAACCCAAGTGCCGAGGCCGTCGTTTTGCGAATTCTCGTGTGCCCCAGACGCCCTGCCCCGTTCTTCCGCCACGCTTCGCAAGTGATTCTTCTCGTGACGCTTCGTGTTCAAATTTTTCCGTTACTCCTTCCGCTCAATTCTTTCCGATTCCCAGCGCGAACCGCCAATCGACAAATCGCGACTCAGATCGGGTTTTCCTGCCAGCGACGCAAGACTCGTTCAATCACAGCCAAGCGTTTGCCGCTGACATCGCTCAATCGATCCAACTCATGCAAGTACCGGCGTTCCTCGAATAGTTGCTCCACGAATTCAGGTTCGCGTCGCTGCAGAGTCAGAGGCCCCAGCATCAAATCGGCCTCATGGTCAACGTGATTAAAAGCCGGATCATGGTCCTGGGCTCCCAGATGATAGACCAGAATCACATAGGGCCAATGACCACGTGCGATCTGCTCATCCATCAGATGGAATCGATTCGCCAACGCCCACTCGCGGACCAGATCCGGGCGTCGATTGGGTTGCAAGACAATGCGAGATGGAATGCGGTCAGGGTAAGCCTGCAGAATTGCGACCATCGATTCTCCACCCATTCCACAAATGCTCAAACTATCGACTTCGCCAGGACGGAGCCCCTGCAATCCGTCGGCAAATCTCGCATCTGCATTCAATCCTGTTAACGCAGCACGTGAGTTCTCATAAGGCTGCACCTTGTTTTCAATCGCGATTCCATGCTCGACTCGCCCGCTCTTCAGAAGTGCGACCAGCAGATTCCCATGGTCTGATCCGATATCCGCATGCCGCGATGCGCGAATCTGCTCCGCGACTTTCTTTAGACGAACATCAAGTCGTGGCAATGTCTCTTCCTCGCTTGCTGCGAAAACCCGAACCCTCATGTCGTTCGAATTGTATGGAAGCAATTCATGGGGACCACTCCCCCACCGTGCTGTCGCCATTCGCGGATCATCTCAGTCGACCGCGAACGATCCCCGCCTCGGGCATGTCAAGGCTTAGCCTCCGTCAATAAACGGTCCACCGCAGAGGCTGCTTTCATTCGAAACAAACGCGACTCGCTACTTTGCAGTGGATTCCACTGGCATCGTGATCACCAACCCGGCGACACGTCTTTCCGTGCTGATTCGACGCTTCACGTGACACTTTAAACATTGCGATTTGAGATGGATCGCTCCGGCGTACTGGTAACGTTCGCTCGTCATTTCTTCGTACGAGGGCTTGCCCGCCGCCAATTGCTCAGCCGCTTCCCGTTCAAACCGGTTTGCGGGAAGGTGATCCTGATTCAGAACGTCCGTTTGAACATTCAGCCATCGAAGCTGGACATGATAGCGACGCCCTAGTTCATGAAAGACATCTTCGAGCGATCGGGATGGAATCGCGAACGAGTCTTCTTCGTCAAACAAATCACGATGCACCACTTGCAACGTCCCACGCACGACTTCATGCAACAACCTTGCACGGTCTCTCGCCCGACCGACATTCGAGGGCGGACGGATATCTGCGATTTCTGTCGTAACTTCCGCGGCGGTTTCCGACGAGGACTCGTCGGCGCTGCAACATGAAATGGTGAAACCGATCGCACACAACATCACGCAAACACGGAACGGCAAATCCTTCCGACTTCTCACCTCGGATCGTCTGCGCACATCATCCTCCCTCACGAGTCGTCTCGTCGATTTGATCTGGTGGCGCGCCATCACGGCACTTCGCACAATCTAACGTGTAACCCAACATCGTTTGGCGGCCCAATTCCGTCGTGACCCATGCTCGATTCATCCAAGGTGGATCATGACGAACATGTTGAAAGTGTCCGCATTCCAACTCGGCTACCCAAAATCGCTGATCGTCTTGGTGATAGCCAACGATCGGTCTCAAGACGACTGCATCGGCTGCCATCCTCACATCGCCTCACATAGCGGCACGATCGGACTGGTGGATTCAACTAATTCTCGGATCGTCACACCTGCGAATGCAGCTTCGGTTGCGGCGTACGCTCGATCCAGTTCTGCATGCAACGGGCACAGCTCCGTATGAGTCTTCAGACCCAACGGGCACGACCGTATCCGCTCCACTGGAGCGACCGAATTGACCACATCCAGAATCGTCAAGGTGTCCGTCGATTTGTCCAACTCATAGCC
>JBPCVD010000749.1:0-3070 GCA_051010815.1 Rubripirellula sp. | reverse complement strand
CAGCAGGGCCCCATCCTGGTGACGCGACAGGGTCATGGTCGAAAAGACGAAACGCAGAACCCAACGGAAAGATGTACCGGGGTAACACTGCGTGACAACTTCGTCCGATTATCGAATGAAGCGGGGTTTTTCGATTTAGCGTGCCGACAAATTTCCTGATTCAACGCCCCGGCGAAAGCAAATCTATATAGATTGTCCTGATTCAAATTGACCAATCGTTCTGTTTCTCAGGATCTCCCAAACGACAATCCTGGTCGAACGTTGCACCAGAACCATGGTGTATTCATAGTTTCGCAAACCTTATGTATCGGAGTTGAAGATGACACTGAAGCGTTTGATCCAGTCTTGGGCGGCGATCTGCACAATCGTCGGTGTTGGGATGATCACGGCTCACGCGAATGCCGAAGTCTACGAGCTACGCACTTACACCACCAAGGAAGGAAAGTTGGATGCGTTGAACGCTCGATTCCGTGACCATACAGTTCGGCTCTTTAAGAAACATGGCATCGAATCGATTGGCTACTGGGTGCCCACGGATGCAGAGAAGTCTAAGAACACATTGATCTATGTGATCAAGCATGAAAGTCGTGATGCTGCGAATGCTTCTTGGAAAGCGTTCCTCGCGGATCCGGAATGGAAAAAGGCGGCGAAAGAATCAGGCGTTGGCGGACTCGCGACCCGCCCAGAATCTGTCTACATGGAATCAACCGACTACTCGCCCGAATGGCAAGGCGAAGGTGGTGATGACGACGACGTCTTTGAGTTGCGTGTCTACAAAGCGGCGGAAGGCAAACTCGGGAAGCTGGACGCGCGTTTTCGCGACCACACGATCGACCTGTTCACGCGTCACGGAATCAAGTCGGTGGCCTATTGGCATCCGAGCGACGAACCAGACTCGGAAAACATGCTGATCTACATCATCAAACATGACAGCCCCGCAGCGGCGAAGGAATCGTGGAAGGCGTTTGGCGGCGACCCCGACTGGAAAAAGGCAGCCGCAGCATCGGGGGTCGGTCGATTGGCGGAACGTCCCGAGTCGACCTACATGAAGGCCACCGACTATTCGGGCATTCGTTAATGGATCGTCGTGCGGCGATTACTCGATTTCATTTCGGGCTCGATATCTACAGCGACGAAAGATCGAAGGATGATACCGAAAGCATTGCAGCGACAATCCGACGGTTGCGTGCCGCGGAGGTCGATTCCCCATCGAGTCGCAACACGTATTGTTGTTTGCGTGTTGCTGGTGGCTGCGAACACGACCGCCGCTGACTGGCCCCAATTTCGCGGCCCCAACTCATCGGGTATCGCTGAAGGCCCCGCGCCGCCCGCCGAATTCGGACCCGGCAAAAATGAACTCTGGCGTACACCCGTGGAGCCGGGCCACAGCTCTCCCTGCGTTGCGGGCGACTCCATCTTCTTAACGACCTTCAGTGAAAAGGACGGAACGCTTGGAGTCGTCTGCATCGATCGAATCCGCGGTGGAGTCCGGTGGCGGCGCACCGTCAAATCGGATGCGTTTGAGAAAGGACATCCATCTTTCAACCCTGCCAGCAGCACCCCGGCTTCCGACGGCGAGCGCGTGGTCGCGTACTTTGGATCGTACGGACTGCTCTGTTACGACATGGATGGGAAGCCGTTGTGGGAGAAACGCATGCCGATGGCGAAGTCCTTTGGGGGCAACGCCACATCACCAGCAATCTTCGAGGACCGCGTCATTCTCTACCGCGGGAACTACGTGGATCACTACCTGTTGGCAGTCGACAAGCGAACCGGTGAAGAACTGTGGCGTGTCGATCAAGCCGAACCGTTCACCGGCGAGATGGCTTGCACGGCCTGTCCTGTCATGGCGGACGACAAACTGATCGTGCACACGGCGCGATCAGTACAAGCGTTTGACCCCAGCGATGGTCGACGTCTGTGGGTCGCGAAGTGCGCGACCACCGCAACCAGCACTCCCGTGATCCATGGCGACGAAGTGATTGTTGCAGCGTGGAATAAGATGGGAGAGCCCGCGCTTCGACCGTCGTTCCCCACATTTCCACAACTCGTTGAGGATCAGGATATCGATGGCAATGGGCTGATCGATCACCAAGAGTTCCCGCAACTTTGGATCTTTCATCGCCCCGATGGAATCGAAGCCCCGATGAACGGTGCCAAGATAAGATTTGGTCAGACCGACACCAACAAGGATGGCGTGATCGACCAAAATGAATGGTCTGCAAGACTTGCTGGGCTCGAGAAATTTCGTCAGGGATATCAAACCCACGGCATCCTGGCGATTCCACTCGACAGCGAAGGATCGATTGGGCCCGATCAATACCGCACCTTGGAAACCCAATCCATTCCCGAAGTCCCTTCGCCGCTGTGTGACGCGGAGTTCATCTACTTCGTCAAGAACGGTGGCGTGCTGACGTGCCTCGACATTGCGAGCGGCGAACGAGTCTATCGGTCAAGAACCGGGGGTCGCGGCACCCATTACGCTTCTCCCGTGATCGCCGACGGAAAACTGTACTCGACCTCTGGTGACGGTCGGATCAGCGTGATCGCGCTGGGGAGGGATCCCGAGATTCTTGCGACCAACGAGATGGAAGAAGACGTTTATGCAACGCCCGCGATCGTCGATTCAAAGATTTATGTTCGGACGCATACGTCGCTCTATGCATTCGGCACGCAGTAACGGCAATTGCGTGACGGATCGCTTCCGATGGAGCTGATCCTGTGTGCTCGATCAGACCGCTGCCTGACAGCTTCCATTCACCTTAGAACAAATCGATTCTTTCTTTCCGACCGGGAAGGCGAATTGCCTGGTGAGCCTTTCTAAGGCTGCGACCACCCTACCCTTCACAAAAAAAGGCCCCCGACTCGATTGAAGAGTCGGAGGCCGTTGGTTTTTTATCCCATCACATTCGGGCTGAAGGTCCACCGCGATCAACCCCGGGTGAAGGCAAGTCCGCTCGTGGTTGCTCCATCCAACTTGAAAGTGAATTTCGCTTCCTGCCCGGTCCAACTACCAGCCATCTGCTGAAGGTCACTCGATCGAACCAACGTCAGACGACCGCTTTCGAGC
>JBPCVD010000748.1:0-5872 GCA_051010815.1 Rubripirellula sp. | reverse complement strand
ATCATGTCCAGCACGGCGAGCACAGACAGATTCAAAATCGCCACGCCGAGGGCCCATATCCTTGCAAACCAAAGAGCCAGGCGTCGCTCAACAAGAAGCTTGCTCGGCACAAACAGTCCAGCCACCGCGCCCAACAGTCCCAACCAAACCAATCCACCAAACACGAGCCCATAAAAGAGTGTGGCGAAGAGTGCTGGAACGACGGCGTCGACTCCCGACATATAACCGACGAACGGAATCGGAAATCGAAAGACCAACGCGATGAAGGCCGCCACCGGAAACGCTAGAAACATGGCCCACAAACTGCCGGTCGCCGCGAGACGCCAACGAGAAACTCCGACGACATCCGTCGTCGATTCCGTAACAGTTTCCGAGGCAAGTGGTGCCGCGAACGGATTAACGTGTTGTGGCGGCACGACTTCACGTCTCTCACCGGCCATCGTTCGGTTCATCCCGGTTTTTGAAATCTACCATCACAAGGAAGCCAATCACTGCATCTTGGCCCACACACTGCCGCCATATCGTTGGTCGAGCAAGTTCCGCGCGGATGCGGCGCGGTCCGGTTTCTTGACCTCGCTCCAAAGCTTGCTCAAGTGATACAGCGACTCTGCATGAATCTCTGGATCGGCGTAGAACAATACATCCACATGTAAGTACGACATCAGTGCGTCTTTCGGCTTCCCGGCACGCTGCAAACAATCACCCAATGCGTTGTAAGCACGGCCAAATAGTTCGGCATCACTAGCATCGTTCTCGGCAATCACCTGTTCAATGACCTGGATTCCCTCGTCCGGCGATGCCGTCTCGGCCAAACAGAGTCCGCGCCCGACCTGTGCCAGTAGTTTCTGCCGCTTGCTTTCCGGAGCATCCGATTTCTGATTCAGGATGCCATCAAACTTTTTCAGTGCGT
Organism: Rubripirellula sp.; assembly: GCA_051010815.1. Lineage (GTDB taxonomy): Bacteria > Planctomycetota > Planctomycetia > Pirellulales > Pirellulaceae > Rubripirellula. The sequence continues at coordinate 4,962 of JBPCVD010000748.1, read as the reverse complement.
CCGCAAACGATCCCTGAGCGACAAGAGCCCGCGCCTCGGAAAGCAAAGCGCGCATCTGGTACTCCGGCCACGGCGCCTTGCTGGCGATCGCTGAGTAGTACTTCACCGCATTTTCATAGTCGCCCTGTCCCACTGCCAAGTCACCCAGCAGCTGTGCAGCGTCAAAGAAATGGAAACTATTGGAAGCACCACGCACAAAAGTAAGCATGGCATTGGTCGCTTTCTCTTTATCTCCGCCCGCCGAGAGTGCGATCCTTCCCTGACACAACGCCAGATAGAACTGCAAGTCGCTCTTCACGATCGGTCGCTCGATTTCGGCCGCGTTAACACCTTGCAGGTCCGCCAGCGCGGTCTCAAACTTCCCGCCCTCAGCACGAGCACGGCCCTGACGCAGTGGCGTCGGTTCATCGCCAAACGTGATCAGTCGAATTTCATTGACCGCGATAGCCTGCGTGTTTCCTCGCGCATCGATTGCAACTTTCGTGGGCGAAGTAGCTCCGACTGTGCCGGCAACTGCTGCACCTCGCTTCATGTAGACTTGATCGTCTTCGGCTGCTGCCTGACACACGATCAACAGTGCAACAAGGCAAGACAGGATCGGATGAAACTTTATCATGGTGGTTGCGAACGATCTTTCGAAGAAGAGGGCTAGCGAGCGACTTGGTTAGAACTGATTTGACTGAGTAATGCGTCGTACTTTTTCTGCCACGTTGCGCCGCCCAAAGAAGGGTACAGCTTTTTGGTGGTGGTGAGTGTGCGTTGGGCTGCCTGTAACTGCTTTGTTTTGTCAGCCCCATTCTTCGACGATGCGATGCCGACCTGACACGCCGCCATCTCGTATCTCGCTTGGAAGAACGTGTCGCGGAACTGCGGATGTGGCATCACGGCATTGGCGATCTTTCCCCAGCCCCAAACGCCACCCTTCTCGCGAGCATTGATACCGGCAATCGCCTCGGTGTACTTGCTCGGTTCCACGCCTCCCCATTTCTGCAGCACACCTGCGGCCTCGACCTGCAGGTTGACCGCATTGGGAGACTGCGCGAGCAACCGCTGAAGATCCGCCATCGCGCCCGCATAGTCATGCTTCTGAGTCTTGACGGCCGCCATCCTGGCTTGGATCTGCGTTGCGACCTGGGGCTGCAAATCTCCGCGCGACAGTAGATTCTGGAACGCCGCGATCGATCGGTCGTAGTACCCAGCAGCATCCGGATCGAGCACCTCAGGATTGGTATCAAACCCTTTGCCTAGACTCGAAAAGGTTTCGGCAACCCAATTCAGGACCCCCACTTCGGACGACCCAGCGCTCAACTCTTCCAAAAACGCCTCAAATACTTTGGACATTTCTGACTTGGTTTCAGGTTCCGCCGCAGACATCTGCGATTCGATGCTCTGGGCAAGATTGATATAGATTGCCAACATTCGTTGTTTGCCAGCGGCATCATCCCCTACCGCATCGCGAAGCGCCGTCATCGACTGCTTCGCTTTTTGCATCCTACCTGCGGGATCGGTCTCCATCGAACCGATGTAAGCCTGAAGCGATGTCCGAAACGCCTCCTGTATGAAGATCGGATTCGAGGCAGCTTCATGCCCAGCATCCACCAGGACCAACGGGCCCACTTGATTGTGCTCCAGCACTTCCACCGCTTGGCTCGCATCCCCCTGAGCTACCAGTGCTTGCGCGAGCGACAGCATCGCAGTTGCCGTCGAGACATTGACGTCCGCTTGATCCCCGAGGCGCTTGTACCCATCCTTCAACAACTCGGTCGCTTGTTCTGCCAACAAAGCATCTGCTTCCGTCTCACTCGACCCTGAATCGACGGTGGCTGCTTGTTGTCTTTGCAAGAACGTTCCCCACATGGCCTGCCCCGTCACGAGCTCAGCAACGCCTCGTTCGGGTGAGGCTTCGGGCAACATCAACGTCAAGTCTCGAGCCAAGCTCAGGTCACCTGCATTCACCATCACAGGTACGACGGTCGAGAGCGACTCAACCGCCTCCGGTGTGTCAGGCCAAGTCTCGGCAATCAGTCGAGCCACCATTGCCACACGGCCTTGCTCAAATTCCGCCGATGAATCATTCGACCCATCTTCGGCTAGCTCAAGCAATCGCAGATAACAGGCCAGCGAAATCTTCGCACACTGTTTCGCACCTGCGCTTCGCGGATACCGCTCTGATACGAAGTCACCCACCAGGGCGGCGTCCCAAAACTGTTGCTTCAGATAATACAGGTAACAAACGAAATACCTCACCAAGTTCAGTTCCGAGGGCGGTGTATCTCGGTCCGCCAAACGCATGGCCAGACGGTACGACTGCAACGATTCGTCTTGGGCAGCAGCCAGTTGCCCTTGCGCGACCTGCAACTCCGTTTGAATTGCCGCTCGATCCTTGGCTCCAGCTCGACGCAAACGCTGAGCAATTCGACTCACTTCCTCGCTAGCAGGACCAACCTCATCGAGCGCCTTCTTTCCGGCTCGCTGCGCTTCGGTGAACGTTGCGGGCGCGGCATCCAAATCGGCTCGCCTTCGTCCCCCCAGTTCAACCGCCAATTCCTGAGCGTCTTCTTGCAGGCTACCCGGTTCGCCGGCGACAAAGCTGGCGTGCTTGAGTGCTTCGTCGAGCGACTTATTGATCGTCCGAGCATCTTTCGGATCCCGCTTCTTGTAGGCATCCGCTTGCATCTGGAACGCCCGAGCCAAGCTCAGACGAATCGCGAGCATGTCTGGATTTCGTTCCGTATTGCGAGGCGCCGAATTCACCCACTCGACACCCCGCTTGATCGCCTCGAAGTACTTTCTTTCCTGCGGCGCCAACCATGACTCCATGGCCAACCGAAGAGTTTTGGCCTTCAGATTCCAAAACGATTCGGGCTCGCTAGGTTGATCCAACAACTCTCCGTAGTATCCCAGGGCATCCTTCGTTTTCCCGAGACGGTGATTGCATCGTCCCTGATACATCCGCGCGTACAGCCCGGCCAAGCGACTTCGATACTTTTTATAGATCGCGTCATACAACCCAGCCGCCTCGGTCAGGTATGCAATATGTTCTTTGGACCCGTCCGGAACGGTATCGGCTGACTCTTCGCGTATCGCCGCGGCCAACAACTCGGTCTGCAGATTGTCGGCACGCAATTGCTTGCGACGCGCCGCCATCTTTGCCTCCTCACGGTCCCGCAGGTCCAGCACCTTCGGGATCTGGTCAAGCTCCGCCGTGACGGACGCTTCCAACTTGGCAAACTCCTCGAACGCCTGATCGTAGAGTTTGCGAGCCTGGTTGAGATCTTCGTCCGCACCACCCGACTTCGATTCTTCAACCTTGATCCTTGCCCGCTCCACAATCAGATTGCCGAGTTGGCTACGTGCGGCATAGGCCTTTGGATGACTACCCTGAGAACCGATGAATTCCCGAAGCAATGCCTGAGCCTGATCGAGTAGCGCAAATCTTTGTTCGAGGTCACGCTCTTTTCGCGACGCCGCCACCAATGTTAGTGCTCGCTCGTAAGCCAGCACCTGCCGCATCTCCGAAGGCGCTAGCCGACTCGTTTCGAGGCTTTTTAGATAGTCGATTGCAACGTCGTGATATCCGCGCGCGCGGAGCCCATCCAAGAATTCGCGCGCGGGCTCTTCAGCGCCGCCGCGTGAACATGCGAGCCAGGGGATGGCAACGGCCAACAGAACATGCCGACACGTCATCATGCGGCCCCGTTTCATGCGCCCTATTTTCGTTCGGACCGGGTTCGTTCGGCCCGCTCTGGCTACCAACGGGCTGTGCTTCTGGATCGACTTCAACTCGCGTTTGCTCCTCAAGCTTCGATGGACCATTTCGCTTGTCTTAACACCGCCATCGGCGAATCCGCCATTCGCTCGTACCACACGGTCAACAACTTCCCGTCGTTCAATTCCACGGTACTAGGATACCCCAAGTCGTGACCGATCCCATCCTCCGAGATCGTCAGCGGCGGTCCCCACGTTTCGCCATGATCGTGGCTGACGCGAGCCTGGTTGCCGTACGGCTTGCGCCGATAACCGTAGCTCATCAGTAACCGACCATCACGCATCCGAAGCAAGAAGGAGGGCAAGCCCCAGACACCAATCGACCTTGGCTGCGACCAACTCTGTCCGCCATCGGTCGACTCACATTGTAACGTCTCACTCTTGTTTGCCGGATTGTGGTTTCGAATGTGCACCACAAGACGCCCATCCTTCGCCTCCACGGCGTGAAGCTCATGATAGTTCTTGGGATCATCACCTTCCCGCGGCGTAATTTCGGCCAGCCACTGCCAAGACGCGCCATCGTCCGCGGATTGGCAAACGCCGACGTCCCGCGAATCGGACCACAGCTTTACTCCGGCATAGAGCAATCGACCGTCCGCAAGTTGAATCGGTCCGTGCGGGCTATTGACGATCGACGAGTAGCGTTTGGACCATGTCACACCACCGTCGGTCGATCGGATCATCCATTGCCCCAGCTCCCGCTGACGCTGTTCTTCCGACATTCGGTCATGGACGCGAAGCCAACGTTGTAGCTTCTCTTCTGGCCAGGCATTCGGCTGACCGCGACTGGCCAACGCTTTCTTGAGTTCATAGTTTTCGTAAGCAAGCGACGTGAAGGTCGTCACCAGGATCGCGCCGCTATCTGTCTCCAACACCCCTGCGTCTCGATCATCAATCGATCCATCGATCACAGTACGTGGCCACGTCCAAGTTTCGCCCTCGTCATCACTCCGCATCAATTCCACACGTCCGAAGGGACAAACATGCTGCTGCCGGCCGCCCGACCAGACCACCAACAATTGTCCGTTGGTACGCCGCGTGAGCGTCGGCCAACCACAATAGGTGTCCTGCGATGGCGTGATCACACTCGTGGAGTGGATGACGGCGGAATCGACACGGTTGGCTTCCGCCGGCGTCTCCTGCGTCCATCCCTGCCGATGGATGCTCAAGCTTGCAACACCTGCAGTCGCACCC
>JBPCVD010000747.1:0-12311 GCA_051010815.1 Rubripirellula sp. | reverse complement strand
GTGTTCGCGCCGACTACGATCATCCTCAACCCGCATTGTGGACGCGGGGGGCCCTGGAGCGGCAACGTGGACGGCAACAGTTCCCCGTGTTGTATGAAGGGGAACAGCGAATGCATGCAAGCGGTCGGCACTTTCAGGAAGACGCCAACGTGATCGTCGACGGTCGTCGCGTTTCGGGTGAAATCATGATCGATGATGAGCATGTCCAAATCGAACTAGCACAGCTGCCCAAGGAAGGCATGCACCTTTTGCAGGTGCAGAGTGTCGATGGCATGTTCAGCAACGACTTTATTTTCCATGTCACCAAAGATGCGGACGAAGCCGGAGAGCTGAAGCGCAGTTTGAATGCGGCACCGCGGGATCGCCGCGCCGCGCTGGCGAATGCGGCTTCACGCGGTGACTTGCGGGAGACAAGGCGGTTGCTCAATCGAGGGGCCGAAATTAACGCTCGGAAGCCTGAGGGTGGATCCACTCCACTCGGTGAGGCGTCGTTGCACGGTCACGTCGAGGTTGTACGTTTGCTGCTGAAACGTGGAGCGAAGGTCGATGCGACCAACCGCGACGGCAACTCGCCGCTGCATGTCGCCGCATTCATGTGCCACTTCGATACCGTCCGTCTCCTTTTGGAGCATGGAGCGTCGCCGCAATTCAAGAATGAACGTGGTGAAACCGCGATCGAGGTTGTTGATTCCGCTTGGTCAGAGCCTTTGGGGCAATTCTATTCCGCCATCGGTGCTGCGATCGGACGGGACGCCGAACTCGGGCGTGTTGAACGCGATCGACCGAGGATGGCCGACCTGCTGAAGGGCTGGGGGACACCCGATGCGGATGATCAGGCAGCCAGATCGCGATGAATGCCGACTGCCCGAGGATTGGGATTCGTTTCGTCGGTGACGAGCGGCACGGAATCTCTCGTATTCGGTTGCAGGGAAGGCTAACACCGGTTTGCGGAAATCCATGATTCGGGGATGTTGCCATGGAACGCGACAGATCGCATCAAAATACGTTGTTCTGAGCACGATTTTGCGCGGACACGACCGTTGTGTTCGGCGCTAGCAGTTACGATACACGGCGGTGTTATGGCCGTTTCCCTCTTTCATGCCCCCCGCCTCATGTCTCAGCGATTGCCCTACACGCTTGGTCTGCTTCTCTTGTCGTCGATATCGATGGTGAATGCCGCGGATCGACCTCCGAATATCGTCTACATCATGTCGGACGAACTGTCCTACTATGAGTTGTCGCACATGGGCAACGAGAAGCTTCACACGCCCAACATTGACCAGATGGCCAGCGAGGGAATTCGCTTCACGCAGGCATTGGCGGCCGCGCCGGTTTGCGGCCCGCTTCGTGCATGCATGATGACCGGAAAGCACATGGGACATTGTTCCGTTCGCAACAACCCCGGGGGGACACCGTTACGTGCGGATGAACCAACAATCGCAAGCATGCTGAAGACGAAGGGCTATGCGACTGGCGGTTTCGGCAAGTGGGGTGCCGGTGGACGCGGTTCGACGGGCGTACCGGAGACCCATGGATTCGATACGTTTTTTGGGTACTACGATCAGGTGCACGCGCACTCATTCTTTCCTCCGTACTTGGTGCATAACAGTGATGAAGTGGTACTGCCGGGCAATGACGGAGGACGAGAAGGACAAACGTATTCACATTACGAAATCATGAAACGCGGAAAGGAGTTCATCCGCGACCACAAGGATCAACCATTCTTTTGTTACTTTCCGATCACGCCGCCACATGGGATGTATGACATCCCCGCCGATGATGCCGCGTTCGAAGCTTACAAGGACGATGCTTGGTTCAGCGATCCGAACGTGTCACAGGAAGCAAAGAATTATGCGGCCATGGTGACGATGATCGACAGTGACTTGAAATCCATTCTTGATCTGCTTCGGGAATTGGATTTGGAAGAGAATACGATCGTCTTCTTCACCGGCGACAATGGCGGGCAGGACCGGTTTCGTGATGAGCAGCATCCGCGTGGCTACTTTGGGCCGAACAAGGATCCGCGTACGGGCGTTGAGTTTCGCGGTGGAAAAGGGAGTCTCTATGAGGGAGGCCTGCGAATTCCGTATCTTGTTCGTTGGCCCGGCAAGATTGATGCGAACCGCGTTAGTGACCTGATCTTTAGCCAGGTGGACGTGTTTCCGACGCTTGCGGAATTGACCGGAGCAGACGCCCCGGAGGACTTGGATGGTCTCTCGATTCTGACCGAATTGGTGGGCCAGGAAGTGACCGGACATCCACAACCACAACATGAATTTCTGTATTGGGAATATGGGAATCAGACCGCCGTGCGGATGAAGAATTGGAAAGCGATTCAGCCCAAACGCGGCGGTGAGTGGGCGCTCTACGACCTCGGAACGGATGTGAGCGAAGTGAAAGACGTTGCTGATGGGCACCCCGATCTGTTGAACCAGATGATTGCTTTCGCAGGAGAGTCCCATCTTCCGTGGGAGCCGGGTACGTTTTCGACGATGGAGTTGCAGGAACGCGACCGCGCTGCAAAGTGGGGATCCAAGGGTGATCCAGGCAGGAAGAATCGAGGTGCGAAAGGCAAAGTACAATCCATCAATGTCAAAGGCCTGATCCCGGCCGGTCAGATGAAACTTGTTCGTGTCAGCAGTGAGAATGCGGGAAACGGAAAGCTGGCGTCCAACGCGATCGATGGAAACCCAACGACGGTTTGGCATTCCCGATTTGGCGACAGAGTGGCCGGTCATCCGCACGAGTTAGTGATTGACTTGGGAGCAACTTACGAGATCGCTGGGTTCCGGTATCTGGCCCGGCAAGACGACGGTTGGAATGGCGCTTTCGCAAAGGCGGATTTCAGTGTCAGTGATGATGCCGACTCGTTTGGCGAGCCCGATGTGGAGGCTTCCTTTTCAAAGATCCGGAAAGCTCAGGCCGCCGACTGTCCGGCGCCGAAGCGAGGGCGTTTCGTTCGTGTCCGCGCGCATTCGGAAGTCGGCGGAAACCCTTGGGGTTCGGCGGCGGAAATTGGCGTCGTCGGAACGTTAGTCAAATGATCGTTCCGTACTCTTGCTCCAGGCTTCACCCAATGCCGGTTCGTTGCCTCGTTCTGTTCGTCTGCGTCCTCGGATCCTTGCCTGAGGGTCGCTTGCATTCGCAATCAACCGCAGATTCCGCCAGGCCAACAGATTCGGTCACGACTGGGGAGCCGACGTTGACGACTCGGCTTCGTGGCGAGGATGCGGTCAAGCTTGCCAAGGATGCGAGGGACAAGGGAGACTCCGTGCGCGGAGCAATTCTTTTCGCGCAGAAGAAGTTCAATTGCGTCGCCTGCCATTCGCAGGGAGCCGCCGACTTGTTGGGCCCCGATTTGACGCGAGACCGTGCTGAGGACCGTGCTGAGGATCGCGATCGGGAAGCCACTCAAGACGTTCATTTTGTGGAATCGATCTTGCTTCCGTCCAAGGAGATTCGGCCGGAATTTGCGACGAAAACCTTCCTGCTTGCCGATGGGCGATTGATTCGTGGAAGGGTGTTGACGGCGGACGATCAACGAATCGTAATTCGCGATGCCTCCGAGCCCAGTCGATCGATGACGATCGCGCGAGCCGACGTTGATCAGGAGAAAGCGGATACGAAGTCGGTGATGCCTGAAGGACTTGCAGATCAACTGCCCAACCGACAGGCCTTTCTAGACTTGGTCAAGTACGTGATGGAGCTATCGGCGACTGAAACGCAGCCGGTGCCTATCACGCACACAGCATCGGGCGTCATCAAGCAGCCCGACGATGTCGTTCGGGGGCGGGTGTTATTGAACCGTCTAGGCTGTCTGCAATGTCATGAACGATCTGACGCATCCGATCAGGAGGCGTTCACGAGTCAGTCCACCACAGACTCGGGGTTGTCGCCATTCGAAGCTCCCGTGTTGACGTTGGCGGCGACGCGAATCGATCCTGACTATCTCCGCCGATTCCTTGCTGATCCGCAGCAGCTCAAGCCTGGAACGAGCATGCCCAACTTGATGGGGCACCTGGAGCCTGGCGTCCGGGATTCGGTCGCAGCATCTGTCACGCTTTACTTGCAGTCGCTGACGAAGGAGCCTTTTCAGTGTGATCCGATCGATGCGGAAGCGGCCACCAGGGGAGAACGTCTGTTCCATACGGTTGGATGTGTTGCCTGCCATGATCCACGAGATGCCCGAGCGAACGAGTTGGGATTAGCGGACTCCGTCCCGCTTGGGAATCTGGCCTCCAAGTACAGCGTCGCGAGTCTGTCCACCTTTTTGGAAAACCCGCACGCAGTTCGTCCGTCAGGACAGATGCCGAACTTGCAGCTGACGCATTGGGAGGCGATCGAGATCGCGAGCTTCTTGGTGCAGCAAAATGTACAGCAAGGCACGGATGACAACACTGCGCCGGCGGGGGCACATGAGGCGAGTGAGTTGACCTCAGAAGACGGCGATGCGGTTGAACTTGGTGAAATCTACTTTCGCCAACTTGGCTGTGTCCGCTGTCATCAACAGGGTGCGACGAAAGTGAAGGCCGCTGCCTCGGCAGAACAGTTCTCCATGTCGCCACCAAAGATCGAACAACTTGATTTGGAACGCGGGTGTCTATCTTCTGAAAGTGGTGTTTGGCCGAGCTACTCCTTCAGTGAAGCAGAGATTGCGTTACTCCGTTCAGCCATCGAGAGTCTCTCGCAGCCGCTAAGTCAGAGCGAGCATGTTTCGTACACAATGGCATCGCTCCGCTGTTATGCGTGTCACCAGAGGGATGGTATCGGTGGAGTCTCCGAGGATCGCGACCCCTATTTCGCGACTGCCAATGAAAATCTGGGGCCACAAGGAAGGATGCCGCCGACGCTCAGCGGTGTGGGCGCGAAGCTACATGCGAAGTGGATGCGTCAGGTGATGGTCAGTGGTCGAAACATTCGGCCGTATTTATTGACTCGCATGCCCAAATATGATCCGGAGCATGTCACGCAATTGATGGATGAATTTCAGCAGATGGACGAGTTGCCGTCGGTTGAGTTTGACGTGCCCAAGGACATCAAGGAATTTAAGAAAACGGGAACGGAGCTGGTTGGAAAAGATGGATTGAATTGCATCGCCTGTCATACGTTTCAGCAGAAGCCAGCGCAGACGATGCCAGCGGTTGACCTCACGGAGATGGCGGAACGATTGAAGCCGGCTTGGTTTGATCGATACATGCGAGCGCCGCAACGGTTGAGTCCGAACACGGTCATGCCTTCTTTTTGGCCCGGTGGCAAAGCGATTCGCAAAGAGATTCTGGACGGCGATACCGACCAACAAATTGCGGCGGTCTGGGAGTATTTGAAAGATGGCCGGCAAGCCCGTGTTCCACGCGGACTGCGGTCGGAACCGATCGAACTCTTGGCGCGTCCCGAGCATGCCGTGATGCTGCGCCGGAACTATCGCGGAATTGGCAAGCGTGGCATCGGCGTGGGCTATCCATGCGAGGTCAATTTGGCGTTCGATGCGGAGCAGATGCGGGTGGCGTCAATTTGGAAAGGCAAGTTTGCAGACCCGGGCGGGGTTTGGCGCGGGCAAGGGAATGGCGCGGTTCGGCCGCTCGGAACGGATTTGATCCAGTTTGCTCCCGGTCCAGAATTGGATGATGCTCGTTCCCCTTGGGTGGTTAGTGAGGGACGTCCGCCGAATCATCGATTCACCGGCTACTTCCTTGATGAGCAATCGCGTCCAACCTTTACGTATCGTTGGAAGGAAATCGACGTTGAGGACTCTATCGTCGATCGGTCCGCAGAACCTTCGGATGAGACGCGATTGGTTCGGACATTGACGTTTGACACTTCGCGTTGGGTGGCGCAAAACGGGCCGCAATCGACTCCCTATCCGTCGCTCGCGTTTCGATTGCGCTCGGTCGACCCCATGAAGTCGGATGCGGGCGGGGGTGTTCGTCTGGGGCAATCACTGCGAGTTTGGACAGATGCCGACCATCCCGGTGAGATCGTGCGCAACGACGCGGGGTACGAGTATGTCATTCCGCTCGAATTGGGTTCGAAAGAGTCGACGCTTACGCTTCATTACGCTTGGTAACGAGAACCTGATGTTGTTACGCCAGTTGTTGGCCGGTTGCTTTCCCGCTTTCTGCCTTTGCACGCTGTTTGCGTTGCATGGTTCCGTGTCCAATGCGGAGACGCTTGGTGAGTACTGGGATACGGCGGAAGAGGAATCGAAGTACTACAAGATCGTCGACTTCGAACTTCCAAAGGGATCGTCGATCGAATCGGGTAGTTTCGAAGTGATGCCCGACAATCGATTGGCTGTGGGCACGCGGCGCGGTGACATCTTCTTGGTGGAGGGTGCGTTTGATAAGAATCCGAAGCTGACGTTTGAGCGTTTTGCCAGCGGCTTGGACGAAGTAATGGGTTTGTCATTTCAGGATGATCAGTTCGTCATCACGCAACAGGCGGAGGTGACACGTATCAGCGATCAAAATCACGATGGCCGTGCCGATCACTTCGAAACACTGAGTGATGTCTGGGGTTTTCGCGACTACCACGAGTTCGCGTTCGGTTCCAAGTTGGATCCGGAAGGTAATGTTTGGGTCGCGCTATGCCTTTCGAAATCGTATCACTCGGATGCTCCGTTTCGGGGATGGTGCCTGAAGGTCACTCCCGACGGCGAAACGATTCCCGTGTGCAGCGGGATACGAAGTCCATGCGGAATCGGTCCAAATGAGCATGGCGTCATGTTTTATGCCGAAAGCCAAGGGCCGTGGAACGGTTCGTGCAGTTTGAAGGAATTGAAGCAAGGCGGATTCATGGGGCATCCGGTCAGTTTCAAATGGTATGACCAGGCGCCCAACATGGGAGAACGCCCCGTTGAACCGAACACTCGGTCGCGACAAATGATTGAGCGGAAACGGGTGAAGGAACTGGTCCCCTATGCGGTTGTCTTCCCCTACATTCGCATGGGGCGATCGATTTCAGGATTCATGGTGGATCGAACGGGAGGAAAATTTGGCCCCTTCGAAAACCAGATCTTCGTGACTGACTTCAGTCTCAGTTGCGTGATGCGTGCGACGACTGAAAAGGTCAATGGAGTGTGGCAGGGCGCTTGCTATCCGTTTCGAGAAGGACTTGCGACAGGATTGCTGGCGTGCCAATTCACTCCACGCGGAGACCTGATCGTTGGCGGCACGAATCGAGGATGGCCGGTCCGTGGTCCGAAGGAGTTTGCGATTCAGCGATTGGATTGGACGGGCGTCGTGCCGTTCGAGATCAAACGGGTCAACGTGACCCCTGATGGATTCATTCTGACTTTCACAAAACCAGTGGACCCAAAGATTGCCGCGTCCCCGGATGACTATCTGCTGGGAACGTTCACACACGTTTATCAACAGGGCTATGGCAGTCCAGAAGTCGATCAGACACAGCCTCGCGTCGTCCATGCGCGTGTTTCGAACGATGGACTGCAGGTTCGGCTGCAAGTCGATGGGCTCGTGCAAGGTCATGTGCATGAATTCGATCTCGGCTCGATTCGTTCCGCCGAAGGTGAACCTTTGGTCCATGAGAACGCTTATTACACATTGAACGAGATTCCCGATCCTTAGCAGGGCGAACGCAGAGAAGACGATGCTTGAAACGACGAATCGGTATTCAGCTGCAGTGGGGCATCGCTTTGCGCTGCAGAGTTTGCTTGCCTACTTCTCGACGCTGATCATGGCGTTCTCTGCGAGCCCAAACGCTGTCGCGAAAGAATTCTTGATTCGTCCCGGCGACGAGACTCGAGCGATCGCCAAAGAAGTGACAGCTGGCGACGCGATCGTTCTGAAGGATGGTGAATGGCAAGACGCGAAGCTGGCTTTCGAGAGGTTGCCCGGCACTTCCGATGCGCCGATCGAGATTCGACCTCAAACTCCTGGAGGGGTCAGATTGACGGGCGCGACGGAGTTTCGAATCTCCGGCAGTTATGTGCATCTGAATGGATTTGTGTTTCGGAACTGTGGGGACGTGAGTGATGTGGTTCAGTTTCGTACGCATAGTGAGCGGCTAGCGGAAAACTGTCGGATTTCGAATTGCTCCTTTGAGGAAAGCGACAACTTTCAAAATCCGATCGAGTCACGATGGCTCTCGATTTATGGAAAGAGCAATCGAATCGATCATTGCTACTTTGCCGGCAAGAAGAATCGTGGCACGACACTGGTTGTGTGGGTCACCAAGACGCCAGGGCAGCATCGGATTGATCACAATCATTTCGGGCCTCGTCCTGAGTTGGGACGTAATGGCGGTGAAACGATTCGCATTGGGACCAGTGATGTTAGCGAACTCGACTCGCAGACACGGGTAGAGCACAACTACTTTGATCGTTGCAACGGCGAAGCCGAAATCGTTTCCAATAAGTCATGTGGGAACGTCTATCGGCGCAATTTGTTCGAGCAGTGTTCGGGAGCGCTAACGCTTCGACACGGTCATCGCTGCTGGGTCGACGGCAACATCTTTTTGGGCAAACAAAGTCGAGGCACCGGGGGTGTGCGCATCATCGGGCAGGGGCACCGCGTGACCAATAACTACTTCGAAGGTTTGCGTGGCGATGCGGAACGGGCGGCGGTTTGCTTCATGAATGGTGTTCCCGATGGCGAATTGAACACCTACTCGCCAGTGCGCGACGCGGAGGTTTCTCACAACACAATGATTGACTGCAAGGTGTCGATGGAGTTCGGTGTCGGTGAGGGTGGCGATCAGACAGCGAATCCGAGTGATTCCCGAATCAGAAACAATGTGTTTGCGCCGGGGAAGTGGTCGACCTTTCGCGTCCAAGCAGAGCCCCGCAACTTCCTTTGGAAGGGGAACAAGCATCAGCCCAAGTGGAAGGATGATTCAAAGTGGATGGCGATGGAATTAGTGGATCTGCCGTTTGAACGAGCATCCGATGGCCTGCTGCGTCCGACCGACGTGGAGTCGCTGGTGGTTTCAGGGGATGCGTGGTTAGAGAAGGATATCGATTACCAGTCTCGTGGTGAGCAGGTGATCGCGGGGTGTGATGATCCAAGCACTTCTCGGGCGACGTGGCCCAGTGCTGACAACACGGGTCCAACTTGGAAATCCCGTTAGCGACTCGTGATCCATCGTCAGGAATCGGTTGGTCGTTCGCTTGGGTAGACTTGACCGTCGTCTCGCTGATCATTGGTCGGCGAAGTTTCCGCTTGCGATGGATCTGCTTCGATTTCGATTGGGGACGCAGGAACGGGGGGAGCGAGCGGACTGCGCGTTGGCGAGGGGATGTTTCTGGCAATTGAATACAGGACCAGGATTGCGAACAGAGTCCAGATCATTCGTGGCGCGCCTTTTCCGCCCAGGCGTTCGCGTCGTCGTTGGTTCACGACGACGGCGAAGATCAGTGGGCCACCAATGATCAGAAGCGGATTGAAACGGATCGCTTCCCAGAGATGTCCGTGCGATAGCGCCGCCATCGCGCGAGTGCCTCCGCATCCGGGGCAATGAAGTCCCGTCCACTGATGCAGCATGCACTTCGGATAGAACGAGGCATCGGTGGGTGCGTGCGTTCGAAGAATGGCTAATCCTCCGCCGACAGCCAGCAGGACCACCGCGATTCCGATCCATTTTCGATAAGGATTCGCGTTGGCCGTATTCTCCATGAACGCTTCCATTCGCAGCTAGAAGCCGCCTCCACCTGCGTTTTGGGCAGCGACACCCGCCACAATTTGTAGTCCGACCGCAAGCAGGTTCAGCACGATGCCGAGTCCGAATGCAATCCACGACCACTTCTTCGCATTTTCCGACGCATTGATGGCGCCCTGGTGATCACCGGCATTCCACTTCGAGTCGACTTGCGCCGCATAGACGATGGAGACGATTCCAAGAGGCAAGCAGCAGCAAAGCGTGACCAAAATCGATTGGATCAGGTAATTCTCTGGCTTACCTGCTGCGTTGACCGGTCCGCCAGCCGCAGTCGGTTCGAACGGATTCGTCAACGGTTCACCACACGAAATGCAGCTCGGTGCACCGTCTGCGTTTTCTGTCCCACACTTACGACAAAACATGCTCATTCCATTCCCTTTGTGATTTACAAAGCCGTGATTCGTTCTTGTCTACATCTCGCTGACCAATGCACCCACAAAGAGGAGGAAAAAGCCGAAGAGGCAGAGGGAAAAAATGGTCCCCATGACAACGCCAAAAATGGCGCGTCCTTTCCCACCCTTTTCAGGATGCTGCTTGATGTCGCGCAACGCCAGGATTCCAAACAGCAATGCGAACGGTGCTGGCAGAAACAGCACACTGACAAGGCCGAAGTAGCCAGCGATAATCGCGTAGGGCGATCTACCCACAGGCAGCAACACTCGCATCGCAGGGTCGTTGTCCAATGATTGCGACCGGATCGGCTCGCGCCATCCGCACGAAGTGCAAACCAGCGCACCTGGTTGCAACTCGTTTCCGCAGTTCGGGCAAAACATAATGACCTCGCGCGACGCGCATCGGCTTTGGTAAGAATCCTGTCCTGGTTCGGAGGAGTAAGTTAACAGTTCCCTAACACACATTCCACAATGGGAGGGGGTGTGGGGACGAATCGCCAACATTTTCTTGCCGCTCGCGTTTTCGTCATCCCCTGTTTCGCCGGCGGAGACGACGAGGAAATTTGTAGGGGAGATTTGCGGGAGATCGCGAACGCCGGAGTGCGGCATCTTCGAATCAGGAAGGTCGAATCAGGAAGGTCGAATCCTGGAGGTTGATGTACAATCAAGTTTCCCGCCAAACCACTCCTTTCCCGTCGCTGTTCATGTTTTCACGTTCGAGAACGTTCCTTGGCGCGCTGAGTCTTTTGTTGCCGAGTCTGATGGCATGGTCGCAAGAGATTGACTTTGACAGTCAAGTGCGGCCAATCTTGTCGGACAAGTGTTTCCCTTGTCACGGACCGGACGAGGCGACGCGGGAGGCGGGATTGAGATTGGATACGGCCGAAGGTGCCCACGAAGATCTCGGCGGCTACTCCGCATTTCGTGCCGGTGATCTAGAGGGGAGCGAGGGGCTTCGGCGAATCGGCTCCGACGATCCAGATGAGATCATGCCGCCTCCTGAATCCAAGCTCGAGTTGACGGGTGCGGAAAAGGAGACGCTGCAACGTTGGGTAGAGAGCGGGGCGAAGTGGTCGGAACACTGGTCGTTCGTCACGCCTCGCGAGCCCGATGTACCGGATGATCCCTCGGGTTGGTCTCGGAACGATGTTGACCGATTCATTTTGGCTCGGGCTACCATTGCGGGTCTCGAGCGGTCGCCCGAGGCGTCGCCGGAGACGCTGGTTCGTCGATTGTTTCTTGACTTGACGGGATTACCGCCGTCGCCGGCCGACGTTCGTCAATATCTCGAGGATAAATCGCCTCGAGCATATGAGGATCTTGTCGATCGGCTGTTGGCCTCGCCTCGGTATGGCGAGCGGATGGCGTGGGATTGGATGGACGCGGCACGGTACGCCGATACCGATGGTTTCCAAGGCGATCCCACACGCACGATGTGGCCCTGGCGGGATTGGTTAGTGACCGCGTTGAACGACAATCTTCCGTTTGATCAATTCACGATTGAAATGCTGGCAGGTGATTTGATTCCGGACGCAACCGCCGAGCAAGTCTTGGCATCGGGGTTCAATCGCAATCACATGTTCAACGGTGAAGGGGGGCGTATCGCTGAAGAGACGCGTGTCGAGAACGTCTTTGATCGTTGCGAGACGACCGGGACGGTGTGGATGGGGCTGACGATGACATGTTGCCGGTGTCACGATCACAAGTACGACGCGCTCTCTCAGAAGGAATACTTTCAGCTCTATGCTTTCTTCGACAACACATCCGAGAGCGGCAAGAGTGGGCGTGGAAAGACGGAGCCTGTGATTCAGTATTTGCGTCCGGAGCTTCGCACCCGGCGAGAGGTCGTCGAGGCGTCGCTGGGATCATTGAAAAAGCGGATCGACGAGCCGATTTCTGCGTTGGATACAGCACAGGAAAAATGGGGACGCGAGATCATCGCCGCGATGGGTGACTCGGGTGGAAATTCGACGATGGGGCCTTGGTGGCAACTCGGGCCGTTGAAGGGTGGACCGCGGCAACTCTTTGACAAGGATCAGGGACCCGAGGCGAAGGTCGACTTAGCCAAGGCCGTTGGAGAGGCTTCGTGGGAGAAAAAGGCTGACGTGAAGGACGCTGTCGTCAATTCGCTGCCTTCGACATTGGGGGCGACCTATTTCTATCGAAAGATCCAGTCACCCGAACAACGCACCATGAGTCTGTCGCTTGGATCGGACGACGCGATCAAAGTCTTCTGCAACGGAGAGC
>JBPCVD010000746.1:0-4245 GCA_051010815.1 Rubripirellula sp. | reverse complement strand
AGAGACGCGACCTATTTGGCTAGATTCCAGTTGGAAGCCAAGGCGATCGCTTCGCTGAATCATCCCAACATTGTCTTGGCTTACGACATCGATAACGAAGGCGATGTTCACTACATCGTTATGGAATATGTCGATGGCATCGATCTGCAACAATTGGTCAAGCGAGATGGTGCAACCGATGCCTCCACGGCGGCCGACTTGATTGCTCAGGGTGCTCGCGGTTTGGAACATGCCCATTCCAAAGGCGTCATTCATCGTGACGTCAAGCCAGCCAACCTGCTGATTGATTCTCGCGGGATCGTTCGCCTATTGGACATGGGGTTGGCATTGATGAATGCCGGCGACGACGAGTCGCTTACCGTCGCGAACAACGAGAACGTGCTTGGCACGGCGGACTATCTCGCGCCGGAGCAGGCGTTAAATAGTCACGAGGTGGATCACCGAGCGGACATCTATGGTTTGGGTTGCACGCTGTACTTCTTGTTGACGGGGAAGCCACCGTTCAGCGACGGAACTTTGGCGCAACGCATTGCCAAGCATCAGACTGAGATGCCAACGCCGATTCGCAAGATTCAACCTGACGTTCCTGGTGAGCTGGAAGGAATCTGCGTCAAAATGATCCAAAAAGATCCTCGCTATCGTTATCAGTCGGCGGCGGATGTTGCAGAGGTCTTGGAAAAGTACACGAGCAAAGTTCCCAAGGGCGCTAAGGTTACAGCGGGCCTTGGCGAACGTCCTGACTTTGATTTGGACGCTTCGTCGTCGATCTCGCTGGACGACGCTGACTCGTCGACCCGTCACGGCGACACAATCAGCAATAAGAATGATGACACGCTCGCCAATTCCCGTTCGGAATTGCGAGACAAAGGTCTAAGCGCGAGTGATAGCGGGCGTCTAGTTGATGTGAAGCCAAGGCCAGATTTAATCGAGGGTAGTTTCCTCGATTTGCAGTTGGAGTCGGGATATCGACCGAGTTCCAACGTCGGTGTCAGAAAGGCGGCGAACCAGCAACCAGAGACTCGCGCCAGGTCGGGAGGAGCTTCCGATGTTCACCTTGCTGATGAGTCGGGAGTTTATCGCCCGGCGGGATCGAGCAAAGGTGGGGCGAAGAGCTCTGCATCAGGAAGAGGATCTGCCTCGGGGAAAGGCACGAAATCTAGCGGTGGCAACAAAGGGATCGATCCCATGCTCTTAGGCGCCCTGATTTCGGCTTTGTTTATCGTCGCATTGGCCATCGGCTTCTTCTTAGCACGCGTCACCAGCTAGACTGACGCTTCTTTTCGACGACCGAGACGCGGATAATCGCCGATGACTGTGGTGTTTGACCGGCCCTATGAATTTGTGCCACCCCATCGTGGCAACGGGTGGCCTACGTTCATCCAAACTTTCCGCATCGTCGATCAGTATCTGAAAAAGAAAGAAGGCGTCGTCTCGTATGAGTGCCGCGACTTTCATCATCTGCGTCAGTCGCTCGATCGAGGGGATGGAATCCTTCTGGCGCCCAACCACTGTCGGTACGCGGACCCATTGGTTTTGGGGTGGCCGGCACGGGAGTTGAACACGCACGTTTACGCGATGGCTTCGTGGCACCTCTTCAACACGGGTAGCTTCGATTCCTTTGCCATTCGGAAAATGGGCGGGTTTAGTATCAATCGTGAGGGAACCGATCGGCAGTCGTTAGAGACCGCAATTGGAATCTTGGCGACTGCGGAGCGGCCGTTGATTCTGTTCCCAGAGGGCACGACTAACCGAACAAACGATGTGCTCAAGCCGTTGCTTGATGGTGTTGCATTCATCGCCAGGTCGGCAGCTCGCAAACGTGCGAAGGCGTCGAATGGTCAAGTCGTGATGCACCCGATTGCGATCAAGTATCTCTGCACTACCGATATCACGCCGTGGGCTGAAACTCAGCTTTCGCAACTTGAGCGGCGATTGGGTTGGCAGGTGCCTGTCGGTCATTCGATTCGACAGCGAACCGTTCGGCTTGCACAGGGACTGCTCGCGTTGAAGGAAGTTCAGTACCTGGGCGATTCGATTTCGGGCCCATTGCCAGCACGGAGAGACGAGTTGATTCGGCATTTATTGACGGTGACCGAATCGAGGCTCGGGATTGTTCCGAAGGTGAGTGAAGTTCGCGCGCGGATCCGCGCCATTCGCTCGGACGTGGCGACGAAATTCTTTCATGACAAATCGTCCGGTGATGATCTCGAGAAAACTCGGTTGAAGAATGATGTTGTGGCAGCAGACTTAGCGCAGGATTTGCTTTCTTACCCGGACTGTTACCTGCAGACGGGCGAGGCGACCGATACCAGGATCGTGGAGACGATCCAGCGAATGCAAGAGTCCTTGTTAGGCAAGGCTGACTCCACCGTGCCATTGCGTGCGGTCATGCAATGCGCGGAGGCAATCGTCGTGCCACCTGGTAAAGCTCCGCGAGGCGAGCCTGATCCTGTGATGGAGCAGTTGATGATGCAGTTGTGTTCCATGCTTTCGGAAATGTCGAAGGAAGCTCGTCTCTTGCCGGATGATCCCGTCTCACCCGCGTGACCAAGACAAAGAGAAACCAATCCATGATTATCGGTGTGCCGACTGAGATCAAAACGGATGAGTATCGCGTTGCGATGTTACCCGTCGGTGTGGAAGAGCTGGTGGGCAGAGGTCACCGGATCTTGATTCAGGCCGGTGCGGGGTTGGGTTCCGGAATCGCTGACCACGACTACTTGCGGGCGGGCGCGGAGCTTGTCGCCGATGCGGAGTCGGTTTTTTCCGAAGCCGAACTGATCGTGAAGGTGAAGGAACCGCAGGCGGTTGAATACGGACTCATTCGTTCCGGTCAGATGCTCTTCACCTACTTTCACTTCGCGGCGAGTCGTGAACTGACGGAGGCGATGATTGACTTGGGGGCCACCTGTCTGGCCTACGAGACGCTCCGGGATTCTCGTGGACGATTGCCGCTGCTCACGCCGATGAGCGAGGTTGCCGGAAGGATGAGCATTCAAGAAGGGGCGAAGTTTCTCGAACGACCACAGATGGGCCGCGGGATCCTGCTTGGCGGTGTCCCAGGCGTTGCGCCGGCGCACATTACTGTCCTGGGTGGTGGTGTGGTGGGGGCAAATGCAGCAAAGATCGCTGCGGGCTTCCAAGCAGACGTTGCGATTCTGGACGTCGATCTCGATCGGCTGCGTTACTTAGATGACGTGATGCCGGCAAACGTCAACATGCTGTATAGCGATCGGCACACGATTGTGGAGCAGTTGCAGCGCGCGGACCTGGTGATCGGATCCGTGCTGATTCCCGGGGCGAAGGCACCCTGCCTGGTGAGGGCCGAGGACTTGCGATGCATGAAGCATGGCAGCGTCGTGATCGATGTTGCTGTGGACCAGGGGGGATGCGTCGAGACGAGTCGACCGACCACACATAGCGATCCAACCTATGTGATCGATGAGGTTGTGCACTACCGCGTGGCGAACATGCCCGGCGCTGTAGGTAGGACAAGTACCTTCGCTTTGTGCAACGCCACCTTGAATTGGGTCATTCGACTCGCGGAACTTGGCTTGGACGGCGCTCTATCCGATTGTGCACCATTGGTGCAAGCAATCAATATTCACAATCGCGAGGTGACCAACGAGGCGGTCGCCGCCGCCTTCGCGCTTCCCTACACGCCAATCGATGTGTAGGTTCGCGACGGAAGATTGACGTACCGCGTCAATTCTTCTCAGGCCTTAAGTTCACGCGGCAATTTGCGTCGGTGCATCCTCAAGACACCGGCCATCAATGAAGCCATCGCCGTTTGAAACCCAATCGCGATTAGCGTGACGCCGGGCACGACCAATCGCATTGTCTGCGGGTACTCGAGGCGACCGAAATCCGTTTGCCACCATTGGACGATGACCGCAAGGATCAATCCAATTCCGATCACGGACAACAGAATGCTAAACCCCAGGCCATGTTCGACGGTAAGCCGTTCCAGCTTGGGAAGTGGCGGCATCAGACCCTCGCGAGACGCGAAGATTCGGGCCAGAGTCGCAAGCAGGATGCATTGCCACCCCATCAGTCCGGCAAGGCTCGCAATCAGCAATGTGTGAACGTCGAGCGCAACGCCGTAGATGCGCACCTGTGGTAGCGCCAAAGCGTAACCCAGAATCGCGACAGCGATCAGCAGAAGTCCCGGACGAAAGAAAGTCCATTTCGGGCTGAAGACGAGGAACAGTCGCAGCGTGCGCCATCCATCTCGGAAAGTACGGA